>NZ_JAEUFG010000006.1:15669-117287 GCF_018588585.1 Bacillus sp. SM2101 | reverse complement strand
CGCACAACGAGTGACTATCGTAACTAAATTAGGTGAGATAACAGGTGTAATAGGTTCAAAACCTCCTCATCTTCTTCCTTTACAAGCGCGGAAGAAGCCAGCCGATATTAAAAACATGTATATTGATGTCGGTGCTTCAAGTAAGGAAGAAGCAGCTGCATGGGGGATTAGTCCTGGTGATCAAATTGTTCCTCATACAGAATTTACAGTGATGAAAAATGAAAAAATGCTACTTGCTAAAGCGTGGGATAACAGAGTTGGGTGTGCCGTAGCGATCGAAGTAATGAAAAGATTGGACATTGAGAATCATCCTAACGTCTTCTACGGGGTTGGGACAGCTCAAGAAGAAATAGGTTTACGTGGTGCGAAAACGTCTGCGCATATGATTCAACCTGATATCGCAATAAGTGTTGATGTAGGAATTGCTGGTGATACGCCAGGTGTTAATGAAAGTGAAGCTGTAGGAAAAATGGGAGAAGGCCCTCAAGTAATATTGTATGATGCATCAATGATAGCCCACAAGGGCTTACGAGATTTCGTAACAAATATTGCTGAAGCGCATAATATTCCTTATCAATTTGATCTAATTAAAGGTGGCACAACTGATTCGGGTGCAATTCATTTAACTGGTAAAGGAGTTCCTACACTTACAATAACAATCCCTACTCGGTATATTCACACAAATGCTGCTTTGCTTCATCGTGATGATTATGAAAACACTATTAAGCTAGTTGTAGAAGTTATTAAACAGTTAGATGAAAGTAATGTCCAAAAAATTACTTTTAATTAACAATTGTTCACACACTTTTCTATAGTAAGTTGTTGTTCATATTTTCAACGTAGCTTATCATTTGAAAAGTAACTGATCTTATTGTACAACTTAAGCGTCCAATAGTAACAAAGCTTACAAAAAGATGTAAGCTTTGTTACTTATTTTTTATACAGCTGTTTTCGTATTGATTGTTGTTTTTCGTTGTAGGGTATAAGCACGTATACACCTAATGTTCGCGGCATCTTTTACCACTTTTTATAGCACTTGATAACATTAGCAACAATGTTTACGAATAGAGCCTTAAATAATAGTGAAATATTGAAGAATCAGGTGGTAAAATATCTTCATCTTATTGCTAAGCTTTAAAGCTTATTTATTGGATAATATGTCCATACTATCCTCGCACCATTGTATTGTTGCTTTTACGATTGATTGTCCATGTGATAAAGTAAGCATCCAATAATCAAAGTGAGGATCGTCCTTTTTTCTAGATATTAAGAATTGCTCAGTAGTATTTAAAGTTTGTAAAATATCTTCCATTTTTTGTCGGTATTGAATTATCTGTTCAATATTTTGTTCTACAGTTAGATATTGGCCATAAAAAACCTTTAGTAATAATTCATTTTTATGGATAGGAATTTTTTCAATCGGTTTTTCCAGCCAATTTATGAACTCTTGTCTCCCTTGCTCAGTAATCGTATAAACTTTTCGATCGGGCTTTCCTTCTACTTTTTCAATATGTACAACTGCAAGTTCCTGATCTACTAGCTTCTTAAGGGTTGGATAGATTTGTCCATAACTTTCCTGCCAAAAATGCTTGATACTACTCTCAATGGTCCTTTTTATTTCATACCCAGTTAAAGGTGAATACATTAACAAGCCTAAAAGTGTGTACATCGTCTTATTCTCTCTTGACATACAATTACCTCAATTCAAATACGATTATATATCTAAAAGTTATATATCTAAATGATATATAAAGTTTGTTAAAATGTCAAACTAAAGTTAAATATACCATTTATTTTCTCTCTTGACATCTTTTGTAGCTATTTATAGAATTATATCTATAAGATATATATCTTTTTGATAAAGGGGGAAGGAAAATGTCTAGTTATGATGTATTAGTTATTGGGTCAGGAATTGGTGGACTTTGTTCTGCAGCGAGGTTATCAAAGCTTGGATACAAGGTAGCAGTTTTTGACCATCATGTTCGTCCAGGCGGTTATGCAACTAATTTTCCACGAAAAGGGCGATATGAATTTGACGTATCTTTACACGGTATTGCAAGTTTGGAAGAAGGTCAGATTTGTTATGACATCTTTTCAAAATGTGGGATGATGGATCGAATCACTCCTATAAAAAAAGAACATCCATATACTGTTGTATGGGACGGGAAGAAGATTGATATCCCACAAGACCCTGATGAATATTTAACTTATTTGCATAAAATGTTCCCACATGAAAAAGAAGGTATATCGAATTTATTTAAGGACTTAATTTCTTTCAGTAAAGAGATGAAGTTTTTGACCGATGCAACTATACCTAAGGATGAAAAGAAACAAACAATATTTATGCATGCACAGTTATTTATTAAATGGTCACAAATGTCTACTGAAGAAGTATTGAAAGAGTATGTAACAGATGAGGAGTTTATTGCAATTTTTACGTTGCTATGGCCTTACTACGGTCTGCCACCTAAAACTCTTTCTGCTCATTACTTTTTTGTACCGTGGATAGGCTATCATCTGGACGGTACTTACTATGTAAAAGGTGGTGCACAAGCAATCGCAGATGCCTTAGTTGATGTTATCCATGAAAATGGTGGAGATGTATTTTTACGTCAAGAAGTAACGGAAATTATTGTGTCAGAGCAAAAAGCGACAGGGTTAAAAACAAAAAAAGGTGATGTATTTGAAGGGAAATGGATTATTTCAAATGCGAGTCCACAAACGACATTCGCCAATTTATTAGGTAATGAGTACAAAGGTAGCTCTTATGTTCAGGATTTAGAGAAATTAGAAATCGGCCCTTCAGTAACACAACTATATATTGGGTTAAAAGATGATCCAGCAAAATATAATTTAGTTGATGAGGATATTGTGTTTGTGAAGGAAAAGGACCCTAGTAAAGATTACAATTACTTACAGGAAGGGCAATATACACAAGCTAATTTTGGTATAACTAATTATTACAAATTAGATCCTGAATTAAGTCCAAATGGAAAACCAATCATTGCGCTAGCCTTTATTGACTTTATTACTAATTGGCCTGAAGACAAGGAAAAATACGCGCAGAAGAAAGAAGAAGTAACAAATTATTTATTAACACAATTAGAAGAGAATTATCCAGGTATCACTAGCAGTATAGAAGTAATAGAGTTAGGTACGCCAAGAACGATGCAAAGATATACAAAGAACCCTGCAGGTGCGGTATATGGATTTTCCCAAACTGTTGATCAATCTGGATTAAATAGGTTAAGTAGACAAACACCTATTGAAAACCTGTCGTTAGTAGGGGCATGGACACGCCCTGGCGGTGGTTATCAAGGTGCTGCATTATCAGGAGCAAGTGAAGCGGATAAAATTCATGGTTGCTTACAACAATTAGTTGAATCAAGTTAATCATTAACATTGCTTTAGCACAGCGTAGGGGAGACCTTTTCTCTCCCCTATATGTTCAAAATTTCTTTCATTTGCTGTTTATCATTGTTTCAATCCATCTTCAAGTGTTTGCAACATTTCATGTTTTTCCTCTTCAGTTGCATTCTCCCAAATTACTTCAAATAAAACGCCTAGCCCAGGTAACATTTTTTCTTCTCCTCGTTGAATGGCATCAACAATTGTATTTTCTAATTCTTGTTGTGAATTTCCAGATACGTTTGTAAGGATTGCTTGACGCAAGTTTAAGTTCATATTTATCATCCTCTTCATTGTGTAATGTAATATAGCGATAGTTTTTGTGTATTTCACTGTTATTATGTATAATAGGTAAAGTTTAAATATGGCTCTTGTCGTAAATTTTATTGCTATGGTCCCCATATTAGTTCCAAAAAAAGTGGTTTTACATGTTAGTTATCGTTGTATGGAAGAAAAGATGCCATGAATACTAGTTGTGTACGTGTTTATTTCTTAATACGAAAAACAATAATTAATGCAAAAACAGCCTTAAATATTGAGTAAAATAAAAGGAGTTTACTTAGTTGAGACGAATTGAATCCTCTAAAAATCCAAAAGTGAAGCAATGGAAAAAGCTTCATACAAGAAAAGAACGAGAAAAAACAGGACTTTTTCTCGTTGAAGGTTTTCATATGGTGGAAGAAGCACTACATACAAATGGTACGGTGAATGAGCTAATTATAAATGAAAAAACTGAAATACCATCAAAGTGGGATATAACGAATATAGATGTCACATACGTCAATGATGAAATAATAGCAGTTATAAGTGAAACTGAAGCACCTCAAGGTATATTTGCAGTTTGTAACAAATTAACATTGGACACTAGTTTAGATAATAAAAATAAATATTTACTTATTGATGCTGTACAGGATCCAGGAAATGTTGGAACGATCATCCGAACTGCAGAAGCGGTTGGCATTGATGCGATTATTTTAGGAAATGGGACTGTTGATGTATATAATCCAAAGGTACTTAGGGCAACTCAAGGAGCGATCTTTCATGTACCAGTTGTAAAAGGAAGCCTTGTCGATTGGGTGAGACTATTGAAAGAAAAGAATGTATCTATCTTTGGTACATCTTTACAAAATGGTGTCGATTATCGAGAGATTCCCCCCCAATCCAAATTTGCTTTATTAGTTGGAAATGAAGGTAATGGGGTAAATGAAGAACTGCTAAAAAGTACGACATCTAACATTTATATACCTATATATGGAAAAAGCGAATCATTAAATGTTGCCGTTGCAACGGGGATTGTACTTTATCATTTCCAACAATAAGGTTGCATAAGCAATTATTTTTAAATATAATAAAGCAATAGTTATTTTGTATAAATCAAAATAGTGTAAATGAGTGTTCTGTTTCAGTACTTAGAACAACCTCTATAAATATTAAAAACTTTGACAGAGAAGAGTAGCTTATCGATCGCCATGTAGGGAGAAAATGCCGATGACTGAAAGCATTTTTATGGTAGAAATAAGTGAATTCACCTCTTGAGTTGGCACTTAGACCATTTTGGCGTTGGCTAAAATGTAAAGGTGAACCGGGCCTAGTTCCGTTATCTAAATGAAGTGAACAGCTTTCAAGACTTCGTAGCTGTTAACAAGGGTGGTACCGCGATATACCTCGTCCCTTCTTTTAGGGACGGGGTTTTATTATGCTTTCAAAGTTTGTTATGAATTGTCTTGCTCCATTACTTGTAGGGGAGTGATTGAAGACAACAATTCACAGTTACTTAACAGTTGTTATTGAAATGCCATGTGTTTTCTGAGATATGTAGCTATATTTATATGCTCGAAATCATGGCTATTTCATGGGAGACGCTATAATCCAGCGTTTGTTAAATAGCATGAAGTTTGTTAATTAAAAGGAGGTATAAAACATGCAAGAACGATTAAAGGAGCTTCAACAAGAAGCAATTGAAAAAGTTAACTTAGTAGAAGATTTAAAGCAGTTAAATGATATTCGTGTCCAATATTTAGGAAAGAAAGGCCCTATTACAGAAGTATTAAGAGGTATGGGTAAGCTATCCGCTGAGGAAAGACCTAAAATGGGGGCTTTAGCGAACGAGGTAAGAGAAGCAATTCAAACTGCATTAGAAGAAAAGAAAACGAAACTAGAAAAACAAGCAGTCGAAGAGCAATTAGCATCTGAAACAATTGATGTCACGCTGCCAGGTAGACCGATTACTGCTGGGAATCCACATCCTTTAACGGTCGTTATTGAAGAAATTGAAGATTTGTTCCTTGGTATGGGTTATACGATAGCAGAGGGGCCAGAGGTTGAGCAAGATTACTATAATTTTGAAGCATTAAATCTACCTAAAGGACACCCTGCCCGTGATATGCAGGATTCCTTCTTTATATTAAACGATATTTTACTTCGGACACATACTTCACCAGTGCAAGTAAGAACGATGGAAAAACATCAAGGTAAAGGGCCTGTGAAAATCATTTGTCCAGGGAGAGTGTATCGACGAGATACCGACGATGCAACACACTCGCATCAATTTATGCAAATAGAAGGACTTGTAGTTGATGAAAATATTAGCTTAAGCGATTTAAAAGGTACGTTAGAAGTATTCGCAAAGAAAATGTTTGGTGATGAAAGGGAAATTCGTCTTCGTCCTAGCTTTTTCCCGTTTACAGAACCATCGGTTGAAGTTGATATTTCATGTATGAAATGTAGGGGTAAAGGTTGTAACATTTGTAAAGGTACAGGCTGGATTGAAGTACTAGGGTCAGGGATGGTGCATCCAAACGTGCTTGAAATGGCGGGTTTTGACTCGAAAAAATATTCAGGCTTTGCCTTTGGAATGGGTCCAGATCGAATAGCGATGTTGAAATACGGAATTGATGACATACGTCACTTATATACAAATGATCTTCGTTTCTTACAACAATTTAACCGAGCTTAATGAGGAGGGATAAACATGTTAGTCTCATATAAATGGTTACAGCAATATGTCGATGCATCTGCTGTAACTCCTGAAGAACTTGCAGAAAAATTTAATCGTACTGGTATTGAAGTAGAAGTAGTAGAATCTTTAAATAAGGGCATAAAAAATGTTGTTGTTGGTCATGTGTTGTCAAAGGAGCAGCATCCAAATGCTGATAAACTAAGCGTATGTAGCGTTGATATCGGTGATAGTGAACCTGTTCAAATTATTTGTGGTGCGGCAAATGTTGCTGCAGGACAAAAGGTAGCCGTTGCAAAAGTAGGTGCGGTATTACCTGGAAACTTCAAAATTAAAAAAGCGAAGTTAAGAGGCGAGGAATCCCATGGGATGATTTGTTCACTTCAAGAGCTAGGAATTGAAGCGAAGGTCATTCAAAAAGATTATGCAACAGGTATCTTTGTTTTTCCTAACGATGTTGAAGTTGGTAGTGACGCACTCGAACAGCTTAACTTAGATGATCATGTGTTGGAGTTGGAGTTAACAGCCAATCGATCTGATTGTTTAAATATGTTAGGTGTGGCGTATGAAGTAGGTGCAATGTTGGGGAAAGAGGTTGAACTTCCTCGTTTTCAACTACAGGAAAGCAATGACATGGCTTCAGATTTAGTTTCAGTGAATATTGAAGATCATGACGCTAATCCACTATATATTACTAAGGTAATAAAAAATGTCAAAGTAGGTCCATCACCTTTGTGGTTACAAACTCGCCTTATGGCAGCGGGTATTAGACCGATCAATAATGTAGTTGATATTACGAATTATGTCCTACTTGAATATGGTCAACCATTACATGCGTTTGATTATGACCGTTTTGGATCAAAAGAGGTACTTGTGCGTCGTGCTAAACCTGGAGAGGAGCTTACTACGCTAGATGATGTAAAACGCTCATTAACAGAAGATGACCTTGTCATTACAAATGGAAATGAGCCTGTAGCGCTTGCTGGGGTTATGGGTGGAGCTGATTCTGAGGTCCGTGAAGATACTACCACGATTTTATTGGAAGCTGCTTACTTTAACAGTGGTGTCGTACGAAGTAGTTCTAAAAGCCATGGATTAAGGAGCGATTCAAGTGCGCGTTTTGAAAAAGGTATAGATCCGAAACGAACGCTAGAAGCGGCAAATCGAGCAGCATATTTAATGATGGAATATGCTGGAGGAGAAATCGCTGGTGGTGAGGCCATCAGTGATACACTACAACTACAACCTGTTGTCGTGTCGGTGTCTGTCCAACAAATCAATCGTTTACTCGGGACGTCAATTTCCAATGAAGAAGTTGCTAGCATTTTTCATAATCTCCAGTTCTCATTTACTGTAGATAATGATGTTTTTGTTGTCACTGTTCCAACAAGAAGAAACGATATTTCAATTCCAGAAGATTTAGTTGAAGAAGTAGGGAGATTATACGGTTATGATAATGTCAAATCGACTCTCCCTATCGGTGAAGCTAGACCAGGTATATTGACTCCTTATCAAGCAAAACGTCGTAAAGTACGTCGTTATCTTGAAGGAGCAGGCTTATATCAAGTAGTGAATTACTCATTAACGAGTGAGGAAAAAGTGAAACAGTTTGCATTAGAAGAGGCAGAGCCAGTGCGTTTAGCCATGCCGATGAGTGAAGAGCGCAGCATGCTACGTTTAAGTTTAATACCTCATTTACTTGATGTAGTAAAACATAATAGTGCTCGACAAATTGAAGATATTGCAATTTATGAAACAGCATCGGTATTTGTATCATCTGATAAAGATGCACTGCCAAATGAAAAGGAACATGTTGCTGGAGCATTGACTGGCCTTTGGTCATCCCACTTATGGCAAGGTGAGAAGAAAGCAGTAGATTTCTATGTCGCAAAAGGTGTTTTAGGTGGCTTATTTAGCCACTTGGGTTTGGAGGAGCGCATTCAATACAAACAAATAAAACAAGATCTTCTTCATCCAGGACGAACTGCACAAATCTTACTAGATGGAGACGTATTAGGTATCATTGGACAACTTCATCCAATCACCCAAAATGAACTTGATTTACAAGAGACTTACGTATTTGAATTGTCATTAGAAAAGCTACTTCAAGCTGAAGTTTCGGAACTTAAATATAATCTCATTCCGCGCTTCCCTTCAATTACTAGAGATATAGCACTCGTTGTCAATAGTGAAGTAGCAGTTGGTGATTTAAAGAAAACAATTATAGAAGCGGGTGGAGATCTGTTAAAGAATGTTTCGATCTTTGATTTATACGAAGGTGAGCATATGGAGCAAGGCAAAAAATCAGTAGCCTTCTCTTTACGCTATTTAGATCCAGAACGTACGCTTACTGATGAAGAGGTAACAGCTGTCCATGAAAATGTTTTAAAGGCTGTCGAAAATCAGTTCGATGCAAAATTAAGAGGTTAGTTTTGAACCATCATACTAAACGTGTTAATAAACATTAACAAAAGGTGTCTCGAGTTATATCGGGACACTTTTTTTATGTTAAGGCCTTTATTGTAAAAAAATGTATATGAATCCAAACACATATAAAGGTTTTTCATATATATGATTACAACTATGCAAGATGAGAGGTGAGAGAATGGAAAGTGAAAATTGTAAGTGTAAAGTGGTTCCACAACTACCATCTGGCCCACAAGGACCACCAGGTCCACCTGGATTAAGAGGGCTACAAGGAGCACGAGGACCGCAAGGACTACAAGGAGGACAAGGAGCTACTGGTCCACCTGGATTAGATGGTGTTCAAGGCCCACAAGGAGCTACTGGTCCACCTGGATTAGATGGTGTTCAAGGCCCACAAGGAGCTACTGGTCCACCAGGCCCAGTACCGATGCTTAGTTTTAGAGCAGAAACTGGTGGTCAGGATATTCCAGATCCTTCAACCGCTTTAAAAGTAACATTCCCAAATGAAGATTTTGAATTTGGTGGAAACAATTATGATACTAGTACTTCCATATTTACTGCACCTTCGGATGGTGTTTATCATTTTAGTACATCGATACAAATTGAGACTTCGGATGGTGATGCCCAAACTACAATAAATTTAGTACTAAATAGCTTAACTAACATATCATGTCAATCAATTGAGGGACCGGGATGTTGTACCACAGATACGTTAATTCAATTGCAAAGCTTAGATACAATATGCGTTACAATAGATTATGATAGCCAACAGAGTGCGAATGGAAGTATTCCAATTAATAGAGTATCATGCTTCACTGGACATATGGTTCATACAACATAATGAACTTCAAAGGAAGTCATGAATATGACAAAGTGTCTCGGATCAATACGAGACACTTTTTTATATGCATGCTCTTCTTCTGGTTAGTTCATAATTTTGTACATACATAAGAGAAGAAGGAGCTATGGTGTTTGTGCAATAGCATTATATAATGGTTATCCTATCACTGTTTATCTTTATACTAATTTCTTCGCCTTCCCGGTATTTGCGAAATGGTATTTAGTAAATTGTTTTAGCTTTTGAATACCGAACTTTGAAATTACTTTCGCAGCTGCCTTGTCAACCTGGGCGCCAGCTCCTTTTGGTAGCTCCATCCCACATTCTTTACTCAATTTAGTCATTTCTTTCAAAAATGCGTAACGTGCAATTATTGACGCAGCAGCTACAGCCATATGGATACCTTCAGCTTTCGTACTGAAATAAACATGGTCTTTAACGATTGTTTGCTCTTTTTGTAAATGTTTATAATAAGTCGACGGTTCAGCGAATTGATCAATTAATATTCCGTCATGCTTCGCTGGTTCTATTTTCTTTAATACGTGTTGAATAGCACGGTTATGTAGAATAGCTTTCATTTTTCCTTGGGTTATACCGCTAGTTTGTAGGTCATTATATTTTTCATTATGTAAAATAAGTAAACTATATGGAATGATTGATATGATGTCTTTTGCAATAGAACAAATCTTTTCATCTGTTAAGCCTTTCGAATCTTTCACTCCTAATTCCTTCAATAACGGAATGTGTTTTGTTTCAACGAAGGTAGCGACTACAGTAATAGGTCCGAAATAGTCGCCAGTCCCTACTTCATCAGAGCCGATAATTGAAAGAGTTGAAATATTATCTGGCGGGGAATACTTTGTTTTCGCAGCTCCTTGTGTGGAACTCTTGTTAATCTTGTTACTAGAAGTTGAAGAGCTGTTTTGTTGTGACTCCCAAAGCTGTGCTTCCTGGCTTCCTTCTTTGCCTTGAAATAATACTTTTCCTGAACGATATGCAGTTATAGTAAACGTTGGTCCCTTAGCTATAAAAATAGCTCCTGGTGGTAAAGCACCACCACTAATATTTTCATAGTGTTTTTTCATTTTATTGATGGTAGCTTTATCAACTGTAATAACAGAATTAGCCAACTATAAACAACCCCTTCACAGATTCATTTTATGAAGTAATGCTCTTTTCCAAAATTTCGTTACTATTGATGTTAAAGACGAATAGCTAGATTATATATGATAGGTATAGTGTTTCAAGAATAAAGGTGTTACGGGTGTTGTATTCGTCTATGTCATAGAATACGAAAATACAATGAGGATGAAAGCTGCCAAAAGGAAGCTAATAGCATCAACTATCATACACTAGAGGCAAATTCAGAGATTTATATAAATATAGTACCCCATGATCTTTATACCCTCATTATACCTTCATTATACTCTGTATTCATTTCTATTATGGAATTCTTTCCACAACTACTTTTTTCATGGTATGATAAAGATTAGGATTTTGATGAAATGGGGGACAACAAGTTGTCAGAGAAATCTAAAACGAGAACAACTGTTGATATATATGGTCAGCAATATTCAATTGTAGGCTCAGAGAATACTAGTCATGTGCTAAAAGTAGCTTCAATAGTAGATGAAAAGATGAGAGAGATAGGTCGGAAAAACCCTTATTTAGACGTTCATAAATTAGCGGTGTTAACCGCTGTTAACGTAGTTCATGATTACGTAAAGCTGACCGAAAAATATGAAAAACTAGAACAACAAGTAAATAAAGAAAAGGATTGAATTTTAAATGCTTGATCTTATTTTAATAATTATTCTTATTGCAGGATTTTTAATAGGCTTAAAGAGAGGGTTCGTGCTTCAAATTATTCACTTCTTTGGGTTGATTGTTGCATTTGTTTTAGCATCAATCTATTATGACACTCTAGCACCCAAATTAATTCTTTGGATCCCATATCCAACAATTGGTGAAGGAAGCGCATTAAATTCTTTATTTGAAAATATGAACCTTGAGGATGCATATTATAGAGCGATCGCTTTTGTAATCATATTTATAATGGTCAAGATCATTATGCAGATCCTTGGATCGATGCTAGACTTTGTTGCTCATTTACCAATCTTAAAACAAATCAATGGATGGGCAGGAGCTATTCTAGGTTTCTTAGAAGTTTACATCATCTTATTTGTTGTGCTTTATATTGTAGCATTGTTACCAATAGACTTTATTCAAATGCCTATACAAGATTCATTTGTGGCTAATATGATGATAAAACACACCCCGATTTTTTCATCAATGATAAAAGATCTTTGGTTTGAGTATGTTGCGGGATAAATTAGGAGTGAGATCCGCCTTTAGAGGATAGTTCATCGACCAGTTGTTTTTGGTGTGAATTACCCTCTTTTTGTTTTCGCACTAAATAATAAACCCTTAGATATGTAACGTTCGTGGCATCTTTTGCATGAAGTCAGTTGATCACGGTTTTAATTTTGTCATAAGCAATAAATTTTACGACAATAGCCTTTGCTAGTTCGTAGTTGTACATTTTTTGAAAAAAACTGTATTATTTTTATAGAAAAGTAAGGCTTTTCACGATATACGCTCTTATGGTATGTTCAATTTTGGATACACATTCTTATTGGCTCATCAGGAGCAATTTACGCCATTATTTCTAAGTGGCTGTTTTTACATAAAATGTTATTTTGTACACAAAAGAATAAACACGAATACGACTAGGTTTCGTGGCAGGTTGTTATAAAACAATGATTTTTGAGTAAAAACCTTCTAGTTAGGAGCTATAGCAAAAAAGTTAATAAAAAGAGCCTTTTGATAAGATAAAGTAATGATAGCCATGACACTTTTCTTATAGTTAGAAAGAATTAAAGGAGTGGTATCGTTGGAGATGAATAAAAAAGAAATTATTAAGCTACTCGAAACAATTGCAATATATATGGAACTAAAAGGAGAAAACCCTTTTAAAATATCAGCATTTCGTAAAGCAGCAACAGCGTTAGAAAACGACGATCGAAGCCTTTCTTCAATTAATACCTTTACTGATATACCAGGAATAGGTAAAGGTACATCTGCGGTGATTTCGGAGTTTATTGAAAGTGGAGAGTCCTCTTTATTAACAGAATTGAAAAAAGAAGTACCAACGGGTCTTATTCCATTATTGAAATTACCTGGGGTAGGCGGCAAAAAAATTGCAAAGCTCTATAAAGAATTAGCGGTTGTTGACGCTGCTTCATTAAAGGAGGCTTGTATTGCAAATAAGGTACAAGCATTAGCAGGATTCGGGAAGAAAACAGAGGAAAAGATCCTTGCTGCTATTGAAGATATGGGCTCTCGTCCCGAAAGGTTACCCATTGCATTCATGCTTCCGATAGCTAATGAAATTGAACAGGCATTAGCATCCATGGACGGCGTGATACAATATTCAAGAGCGGGCAGTTTAAGAAGAATGAAAGAAACAATAAAAGATTTAGACTTTATTATTGCTACAAATGAGCGTGATAAAGTTAGAAAACAACTTATTGAGCTTAAACATATGACCACTATCATTTCAAATGGAGACACAAAGGTTTCGGTTCAATTACAATATGATTATGAAGTTTCCGTCGATTTTCGCTTGGTTGCACCTCTTGAATTTGCGACGACACTACACCATTTCACTGGTTCTAAAGACCACAATGTTCGAATGCGTCAATTAGCAAAAGAACGTGGTGAAAAAATTAGTGAATATGGTGTCGAGAATATAAATACAGGAGAAACGACGACCTTTTCTTCAGAAGAAGATTTCTATTCTTATTTTGACTTGAATTATATTCCACCTGAACTTCGTGAAGATGGTAGTGAAGTAACTACATCCTTTCATTCAAAAGACTTAATTTCCTTAGAAGATATTCAAGGTGATCTACATATGCATTCGACTTGGAGCGATGGTGCGTATTCAATAGAAGAGATGGCTGAAGTGTGTAGGGATAAGGGATATAAATATATGGCCATTACGGATCATTCACAGTTCTTACGAGTAGCTAATGGCTTAACAGTTGAACGCTTAAAGGCTCAAAGAGAGGAAATTAGAAGGTTAAATAAAAAATATGATGATTTTGTCATATTCGCTGGTGTAGAAATGGACATATTACCAGATGGTACATTAGATTATGATGATTCGGTCATGAAGGATATGGATATTGTTATTGCATCCATTCACTCTAGTTTCTCTCAACCAAAAGAGGTCATCATGGAGAGGTTAACAACAGCATTACGTAATCATCATGTTGATATAATTGCTCACCCTACAGGCAGGTTGATTGGGAGGCGTATTGGGTATGATGTAGATGTTGATATGCTAATTGAACTCGCAAAGGAGACTAATACCGCGTTAGAGTTGAATGCAAACCCAAACCGTTTAGACCTTTCATCAGATCACCTTCGAAAAGCGCAACAGGCAGGATTGAAGATTGTCATAAATACGGATGCTCATAATATTGAAATGCTTGAGGATATGTCGATCGGTGTATCAACTGCAATGAAGGGTTGGGTAAAAAGCGCAAATGTGATTAATACATGGGACGTAGAAAGTGTTCGGGCTTTTTTACATCGACATGAGAAATAATACTAACATATATTTGACCTCTCCAAGCATAAGGAGGAAAACATCATGCTAGAACGAGTTTTAAAAACATTAGAATTTAACAAAATAAAAGATTTATTGGTTACTCATGTTGCTTCTTCATTAGGGAAAGCAAAGGTAGATACGTTAATGCCAGCTACAAAATTTGAAGAAGTAGTTAAATTACAAGAGCAAACAGATGAGGCTGTCAAAATACTTCGATTAAAAGGGAATGTTCCTTTAGGGGGTATTTTTGATATTCGATCAAACGTGAAAAGAGCAAAGATCAACAGTACGTTACATCCTGAAGAACTATTGGATATTGCAAATACAATATATGCGGGAAGGCAAATTCAAAAATTTACGAGTGATATGATTGAAGATGATCATGACATCCCATATTTTCACGAGTTAAGTTATGAACTAATTCCATTTAGAGAATTGGAAGACTCAATTAAGCAATGTATAAATGATTATGGAGAGATTTATGATCATGCTAGTTCTAAGCTGCGAACAATAAGACAGCAGTTAAGAACGAGTGAAGCCCGCATTCGTGAAAAATTAGAAAGTATTATTAGGTCGAGCTCAGCCCAAAAAAAGCTATCAGATGTTATTATTACAATTAGAAATGATCGCTTTGTTATCCCAGTAAAACAAGAATATCGGAGTTCTTACGGTGGTATCGTTCATGATCAATCTTCATCTGGTGCAACATTGTTTATTGAGCCGCAAGTTGTCGTTGAACTAAATAACCTTTTACATGAGGCAAAAATAAAAGAGAAGCAAGAAATTGAGAAAATACTGCATGAATTAACGGTAAATGTAGCAGAAGAAGCTGATGGGTTACTACATAATATTGATATACTAGCTGAAATTGACTTTATGTTTACAAAGGCAAAATATGCTCGCAGTATCAAAGCATCAAAGCCAGTGATGAACAATGATCGTTATATTAGATTGGTTAAAGCAAAGCATCCATTAATTGATCCTGATGAGGTGGTACCTAACGATATAGAGCTAGGAAAAGATTATTCTACGATCTTAATAACTGGACCAAATACTGGGGGGAAAACAGTTGCGCTAAAAACGATTGGTTTATGTACGTTAATGGCACAGTCTGGGCTGCAAATCCCTGCTGAAGATGGTTCTGAAATGTCTGTTTTCTCCTCGATTTATGCAGATATAGGTGATGAACAATCTATAGAACAAAGTTTAAGTACTTTTTCGTCGCATATGGTAAATATTGTAGACATTTTACAGCAGTTTAATAGTGAAAGCCTTGTGCTGTTTGATGAGTTAGGAGCGGGAACAGATCCACAGGAAGGTGCGGCATTAGCTATTTCTATATTGGACGAAGTCTACCAAAAAGGAGCAAGGGTGGTAGCTACGACACACTATCCAGAGCTTAAAGCATATGGATATAATAGAGATGGAGTAATTAATGCTAGTGTGGAATTTGATGTAGAGACGTTGAGTCCTACATATCGTTTGCTTATTGGAGTTCCTGGGAGAAGTAATGCTTTTGACATATCAAGACGTTTAGGCTTAGACGAACAGGTCATATATCGAGCTAAAAAGCAAATTAGTACTGAAAGTAATACTGTGGAGAATATGATTGCTTCCTTGGAAGATAGTAAAAAGCATGCGGAAGAGAAGCTAGAGGAAGCTGAGCGACTTAGGAAAGAAGCAAAGGATCTTCATAAGAAGCTTGAAGATCAAATGACTGAGCTTGCTAGTCAAAAAGATGTGATATTCGAACAAGCAGAACAAAAAGCTCGTGAAACTGTTAATATTGCAAAACAAGAAGCAGAATCGATTATTGGGGATTTACGTAAAATCCAAAAGGAACAATATGCACAGGTGAAAGAGCACGAGCTTATTGATGCAAAGAAACGACTTGAAGCTGCAGCTCCAAAGCTTAATAAAAGCAAGAATAATATCATTCGCAAAAAGAATGAACAAAGCCTCCAACCTGGTGACGAAGTGAAAGTAATTAGCCTTGATCAAAAAGGTCATTTACTAGAAAAGGCTTCATCGAAAGAGTGGCTAGTGCAACTAGGAATTATGAAAATGAAAGTGAAAGAATCAGATCTTCAATATGCTAGTCGCCCAAAACCGATAGAAACGAAGCCTCTTGTAGCAATCAAAGGAAAAGAGTACCATGTCAGCCTTGAATTAGATTTACGAGGTGAAAGATTTGAAAATGCGATACTTCGTGTAGAGAAGTATCTTGACGATGCAATACTTGCTGGATACCCACGTGTTTCTATCATACATGGAAAAGGAACTGGCGCTCTAAGAAAAGGAGTTCAGGACCTTTTAAAAAATCACAGAGCTGTTAAAAAAGTTCGTTATGGTGAGGCGAGTGAAGGTGGTTCAGGAATTTCTATTGTAGAATTGAAATAGGGGGAGCGAAAATGAGCTCATTTTGGGAAAATGAACTTGTGCAAACAGCAGCATATTACAGTGTTGTTGTGCTTTCAATTATTATATTTTTATCGATTTTTGAGATTGTAACAAAGTATAAAAATTGGGAACAAATAAAGAAAGGAAACATTGCAGTTGCCATGGCTACCGGAGGTAAGATTTTCGGTTTAGCGAATATTTTTCGATTTTCAATCGGTCATCATGATTCTTTATTAACGATGATGGGGTGGGGACTTTTTGGTTTTATATTACTCCTCAGTGGCTACTTTATTTACGAGTTTTTAACACCAATGTTTAAAATTGATGAAGAAATTGAGAGTGATAATAGGGCTGTCGGTTTTATTTCAATGATTATTTCAGTAGGATTATCCTATGTGATTGGAGCAGGGATAGGTTAGGAGAGATTAGTAAGAATGGAAACTTTAGCAAAAGTTCTACTTGTATTATGTGGAATCTTTGTATTAATAGGCATCATATATATGCTTTTCTTTACGGGGTAAGAAAAAGGATAGCTATTCTACGTAAGTGTAATATACAATAATATTTAGTACCCTTTCACATGAGCATACGGTGAAAGGGTCTATTTAGTCACTATATACTTGACAAGAAAAACAGTCCTGTTTTATTATTAAAATATGAATGACTATTCATTCATTTAATGAGGTGAGTGTTCAAAAGGAGGATAAGAAGGTTAGAAGAGCAGGGCGTGTAAATTGCTGTATTGGCATGGACTGCTGTAACGTCCAAAAGCATCATTTTTACCATTCTTTTTGAACATCCTTTTGAAGGGACGAGTTATAGTGAAGCGTAACAAACCGAAATACAAGAAAATCATTGATGCAGCTGTAATCGTAATTGCAGAGAATGGCTATCATCAAGCTCAAGTTTCAAAAATTGCAAAACAAGCTGGGGTTGCAGATGGAACTATATATTTATATTTTAAAAACAAAGAAGATATATTGATATCTTTATTTCAAGAGAAAATGGGGAGTTTTATAGAAAAAATTAGTGAAGAAATTGCAGGAATGGAATCAGCTAAAGAGAAGTTATTACTGTTGATTGAAAAACACTTCAAATTATTATCAGATGATCATCATTTAGCGATCGTTACTCAGTTAGAATTACGTCAATCTAATAAAGAGCTACGTGTGAAAATAAACGATGTGTTAAAAGGCTATTTAAAAGTATTGGACCATATAATACTAGCAGGAATCGATAGAGGTGAATTTCGCAAAAATTTAGACATACGCCTAGCAAGACAGATGATATTTGGAACGATTGATGAAACAGTAACATCGTGGGTAATGAATGATCAAAAGTATGATCTAGTGACATTAGCATATCCTCTGCACCATTTAGTAGTTAGCGGATGTGGGTCAACAGAGATTAGTTAATTAAACAAATGGTCAAAACTGGACGTTCTATTCCAGTTTTGACACTGCAAATGGCTTGTCTTCACACATAAGTGTACTACTATGGTTTTATGATCATTTCCTTGAAATGAAAATTTCACCAATTGCATAAAACCTCGCTTTGATGTTGTAGTATTAAAATATAAAAGTTGTGAAAAGAGCCTTTCAGAAAGAAGGGGTGAACGTATGGAATATACAAAATGTCATATAGCAAACTATGTCGCAACAGTTTCTCTGGATCATCCTCCAGCGAATGCTGTGTCATCTTTAGTTTTGAAAGAGCTTTCAAAAAGATTAGATGACTTAGAAAAGAATGAAGATGTGAGAGTCATTTTATTACAAGGCGAGGGACGCTTCTTTTCCGCAGGAGCTGATATAAAGGAATTTACGACTGTATCGAGCAGTGAAGAGTTTTCAGTCTTATCAGAAGCTGGTCAACAATTATTTGAAAGAATTGAGTTATTTTCAAAACCTGTTATTGCAGCAATTCATGGAGCTGCGCTTGGCGGAGGCTTAGAGCTTGCAATGAGCTGTCATATACGCATTGTAACCGACAACGCAAAGCTTGGCTTGCCAGAACTTCAATTAGGTTTAATACCAGGTTTTGCAGGAACACAGCGTTTACCACGTTATGTAGGTACTGCTAAAGCAGCTGAATTGATGTTAACGAGCGAGCCAATATCTGGTTTGGAAGCTGTAAAGTTAGGCTTAGCTAACCACGCATTTCCAGAAGAAGTTATGTTAGAAGAAGCTAGTAAACTAGCTTTAAAAATAGCTGCAAAAAGTCCAATATCTGTTTCAGCTGTAATTGAATTATTAAGATACACAAAAGCTGATCAATACTATGCTGGAGTTAAGCGGGAAGCAGAGCTTTTTGGGAAAGTTTTTGCAACAGAAGATGCTAGCGAAGGTATTAGTGCATTTCTAGAAAAAAGAGCACCAACTTTTAATGGAAAGTAACAATAGTTTGAGATGTTAAAATATTTTGAAGAGTAAATTGGAGGGAATAGAATGAACATCTATGTATTATTAAAAAGAACATTTGATACAGAGGAGAAAATTGTTATTTCAAATGGTGAAATAAATGAAGATGGGGCTGAATTCATTATTAACCCTTACGATGAATATGCTGTTGAGGAAGCAATTCAAATTCGAGATGAGCATGGTGGAGAAATAACTGTCATAACTGTTGGAGGAGAAGAATCTGAAAAGGAACTTCGAACAGCGTTAGCGATGGGATGCGATAAGGCTGTATTAATTAATACAGAAGAAGATTTAGAAGAGAGCGATCAATATTCAACTGCTAAAATAATTGCAGAGTATTTAAAGGAACAGGAAGTCGATTTAATTTTAGCAGGGAATGTAGCAATTGATAGTGGCTCTGGTCAAGTTGGTCCACGCGTTGCAGAAATACTTGGGATACCATATGTTACTACAATAACAAAACTAGACATTGATGGTAGTAAAGCTACAGTTGTCCGTGATGTAGAAGGAGATTCAGAGATTATTGAAACGACATTACCATTACTTATCACAGCTCAACAAGGTTTAAATGAGCCGCGTTATCCATCACTTCCAGGTATTATGAAAGCTAAGAAAAAGCCGTTAGAAGAGCTTGAACTAGATGATTTAGATTTAGATGAAGACGATGTAGCTCCAAAAACGAAGACAATTGAAATATATTTACCGCCTAAAAAAGAAGCAGGAAAAATATTAGCAGGCGACATTCCTGATCAAGTAAAAGAACTCGTATCGTTACTACATTCTGAAGCGAAGGTTTTATAAATTTATTCTTAGGTAAAGGCTCTTTTCTTAAACTTTATTACTATAGTTCCTAAACGAGAAGTTAAAGGTGTCGTTTTACTCAATAATCATCTTTTTATAGAAGAAAAGATGCCACGAAATCCAGTTGTATTCGTGTTTAACTATTAATACGAAAAACAACAATCTATGCGAAAACAGCCTAGGTAAATGAGGATTGCATGGAAGTTATTCATGATGGCAAGGGCTGACTTTGGGTGGAGTAGGGGTTCCATGTGCCATGCTCCAGTATGCATTATCAAGTGGTCACTTTGTCATTTCTACATGAAGGCACTTGTCGGAGGAGATCAAACCGCTTGTGCTAATCTTAAAAATAGTGTATTCGGGAGGAATAAAAATGGCTAGAAAAGTTTTAGTACTAGGTGAAGTTCGTGATAACACATTACGTAATGTGTCGTTTGAAGCGGTTGCAGCTGCAAAAACAGTTGCAGAAGGCGGCGAAGTAGTTGCAGTACTAATAGGAGATGCTGTATCAAGTGTAGCTAATGAAATGATCTATTTCGGTTCAGACCGTGTTGTTATAGTAGAAAATGAAAAATTAAATGCATATACTACAGATGGTTTTTCTCAGGCACTTCTTGCTGCAATTGATGCTGAGCAACCGGACGGAATCGTGATTGGGCATACCGCTCTAGGTAAAGATTTAGCACCTAAAATTGCGAGTAAACTTGACAGTGGATTAATATCTGATGCAACTGCTGTGGAAAGTGTAGGAGGGAATATTGTATTTACTCGCCCTATCTATTCTGGTAAAGCATTTGAAAAGAAGATTGTAACGGGTGACAAAATCTTTGTTACAGTACGTCCAAATAACATTGCTCCACTAGAAAAGGATGAAGCTAAAACAGGTGAAGTTTCTTCATTAACAGTAGATATTAAGGACCTCAGAACAATTATTAAAGAAGTCGTTAGAAAGGCTTCCGAGGGAGTAGATCTGTCAGAAGCTAAAGTAGTTATAGCTGGTGGTAGAGGTGTAAAAAGTGAAGAAGGGTTTGAGCCATTAAAAGAGTTAGCAGATGTACTTGGCGGGGCAGTTGGTGCTTCACGTGGGGCTTGTGATGCGGAATACTGTGACTACTCGTTACAGATTGGTCAGACTGGAAAAGTTGTCACACCTGATCTATATATAGCATGTGGCATTTCAGGTGCTATTCAACATTTAGCAGGTATGTCTAATTCGAAAGTTATCGTTGCAATTAATAAGGATGCAGAGGCAAATATCTTTAATGTAGCAGACTATGGAATTGTCGGTGATTTGTTTGATGTTGTGCCGTTACTAACAGAGGAATTTAAGAAATTAAAAGTTCTTTCATAAATTTAAACACCAAATGGTGTAGTCAATAGAAATAACCTTTTGACATGTGCTAAAAGGACTTTCCCTGTGCTTACAAAATAAGTAACAAGGGTGAAGTCCTTTTTACAATGCTAGACGACAGAAAATACCCTTAAAGAACAAGATTATTTAATTCGAAATTTACTGAAGTAAAATATAATCTTGAAGGTAAAAATACAACTGAAGCAAAAAATTAGCATCCAAAACCATACAGTGATATACTTTGATGTATCAAAAGAAGTAGATAATTAGGAGGAAGATAAACATGGCAATTTCACATGTTACTGATCAAAATTTTACAGCTGAAACTAGTGATGGAGTAGTACTAGCAGACTTTTGGGCACCATGGTGCGGACCTTGTAAGATGATTGCTCCAGTACTTGAAGAGTTAGATCAAGAAATGGGAGATAAAGTTAAAATTGTTAAGCTTGACGTTGATGATAACCAAGAAACTGCAGCAAAATTTGGTGTGATGAGCATCCCAACATTATTAGTTTTCAAAAATGGTGAAGTAGTTGATAAAGTGGTTGGTTTCCAACCTAAAGAAGCATTAGCTGATTTATTGTCAAAGCACGTTTAAGCGATAAATAACATTGTAAATTAGCAGGGAGATAATGACAAAATGTATAAGTGTCTTATCTCCTTTTTTATTATTATTTACTAAGGTTCTTTTCATTTTTACTAACGAATGGTGATTATCACACAGAAGTCTCTAACTTGGCTGCTTCGGTTTATCGTAATAGAGGTAATCGTTATTTGTAAGAGTATTCATATTTAATGAAATATGTGGTTTGGTTTACTTGTAAATCAACAGGCTCATCTTCATATATATAAACTCTTTTATTTTTATAGTTTACAAATGCTTGCATCTCCTTGTTATACTCCCCTTGGTGTACTCCTTCTATTTGAAGAGTGGAGAAAGAAGAATATTGTGATTCTACTACTCTTTGTTGGTTTGAACGAATGATACGCTGTTCTATTGGTAGATGAATAACCATTGGATCATCATCCGCTACATATTTATACTCGATTGCTGTTGATGAAATAAAAAACTCTCGTGGCGATGTAAAAATAAGCAGATGAAGTGGGTTTTTTGTATTATTTTTGTAGCCATGAATAACATTTTTCCATCCTAAAACAAGATCTCCTTCTGTAGCAGTTATCGATTGATTGTTAGATACGTAATAAGTCAATTCTCCTGAAAGAACGACTGCGCAGTCTTCACCAAAGGAGTGTATATGTGGTTTGATCTCCTCTTGAGGTAGTAGCACACATTCGAATAGTGCCGTATTTTTGGAAGCACTTTTAAAGATGACTTCTAATTTTGAAGCTGAAACAGGTGTATTCACTAAATCTAAAACCTTCATTTATATTCCCCCTTTGAATAATGCTCTTTTTTCTTAAATTAGTTGCTATTATGAGAATAGGAAAGACGCCACTAATGCTAGATGTATATATTCGTTTATATGTAAGGGCGAAAAGCAACAATCAATGCGGAAGCAACCTTGAATAATTTAAGCTTACATAACAAACTTGACTTCAGCATCGTAAAGAAGGATGAGAATTGTTACAACTTTTGGTTGAATTGACTAGTAATCTATGAACTAGCAATCAACCTTTTTTATGAAATACCATTGACATTGAAAATCATTCTCTGTATAATTCAACCTGTAATGAAAATCATTATCAATAAACAAACACAACACATTCAGGGAGAGGTTTTTAGTGAATAAGAAAAAAGTTATTACTTTATTTTCAAGTATAGTATTTGCTGGCGGTGTGCTAGCAGGATGTAGTTCTGATACAGAGGAAACATCTACTGATAAAAAAGAAGAAGCATCTGTTGAACAAGTTGAGGAACAACAAACTTCTGATGAAACTACTGAGGTATCTGTAGAAGATTCGATTACATCAAAGCAAATTGAAGCATATAAATTAATGATTGAAGAGCTAGGTAATGCAAAAGAAGGAAATCCAGTAGATTGGGATAAGGTAGGTAGCTTATACGAGGCAGACCTTCAAGATGCGGTCACTGAAACAAATGGTGATTTCGATCAAGCGATTGTAACGGCAAAGGATGCAGCAGCAGCAGGTGAGCTAGATGCAAATATTGCCAAACAAATAATTGATAAGTTAACACAATCCTACTTCTATCATAAGCAAAAGAGTTTACATAAAGATGTGATTGCATTTTTAGAAGAGGAAAAGCAAGCAGATGCTGAATTAGCTTTTGCAGAATTAAAGCTTTTAGCAGAAGAAGTGATTATACCAACAGCTGTGAAACGTGATAGTTACTATGAATTAACTGATACTTCTAGTATGGAACAGAGCATTCAAGCAGGGCTTGCGGCTCAAGAGATAGCATTAAATGAAGGAAATATTGAAGATTTTTCAATACTTGTTCAATTAACTGATAAATCAATTTACCGTAGTTACTATTTAGCAGCTCAATCTTACGCAGAAAAAATTGAAGCAGCAGTAGCAGAAGGTAATGCTGATGAATTAAACCTAACGATCATGCAGGCTGAAGCATGGGGCTTCTTCCAAGCAATTAAAGGATCTTTATCAGGTGGTGATGAAGCTGCTGCTCAACAGCTAGATGAATTATTCTCTCTGAATATGACAAATCCTGTTGACATCAAAGCAGAGCAAGTACATGACTTATTTACAAAAGCATTTGTAGGGAAATCAAAGGTATACCACGGGAAAGTAGTAACTGCTTTAGAAGAAGGTAACGTGAATGAAGCGACAATCGAAGCATTAGAAGGAAATATGTTTGTTAAAGCTATCGAGCTAGAGCTTGGAGATGACAGAATAGCACTCCTAGAACAAGCAGAAAAATGGTATGATGCAGTTAGCGAGAATAAGGGTGAGGAAGCAGCGCCTATTAGTGAATCAATCGTTGCTACACTTGACAAATTAATCAATGAATAACATAGAAGCCGCTCTTTGCGGCTCTTTGTTTGAGAAAAAATACATTGCGAAAAGGAATTTTTCGTAGGGCACTGTTCGTAAACTTTGTTGTAAGATGAGTTTTAAGAGAGTTAAATATTATCAAAAAGTTGCCACAAACACTAGGTGTTTACGTGATTATATCTCAGAAGGAAGAGCAACAATCAATGCGTAAGCAGCCTTTCGTAAACTTCAATGCAATTTAAACTTGTTAGGTAAGGTAGGTCATTGGATAAATGTCATGGACTATAGTGTATCCAAACAGCCTTTGTAAAAAATATATTTTAAGTATTATTTATGGTAATATCTTAAGGTACAGAGTAAAGATGAATGGGAAGAGAGTATGAAAAGAAGTAATCTTTCACTGTTGGTAAAAGCAATTGGGATTTGTTCTGTAGTTATCTTTATAATCTTATCATCCACGCTGTTTAATAGTTCTGACTTGCTATTATCAATAAAAAAACTTATAAATACACCACTATTATTGGCTGTCATGTTTGTAGTTTATGGACTGTCATTTATCTTGCGGTCGTTAGCCTGGAAATGGTATGTAAACGGTAAGGTTACGTTAATCACTTGTATGCAAGGCATCTTCTTAAGCCTTTTTGTTAATCATGTAGTACCTTTCAAAGTTGGAGACGTTGTAAGAGTCGGAGTGATGGCAAAGAAGGAGAAGCTAATCCGACTAGATGAGGTATTACATTCAGTCGTAGTATTACGCATCATCGATATGGCCATCTTAATGTCAATATCAGGGTTTGGATTTATAATTATATTAAAAAGCTTCCCATTGCAGCAATCTATTTTTTTCTATGGTGCTGTTTTTTTCATGGTTACTATTATTGCCATTTTTTTTATAAGAAAGTTTGCCAATCTTGTGAGAAGGCATATTGCTTTGTTGAAAAATGCGTTAAAAGGTTGGAAGGGGTTATTAATCCTTTCGACAGTTTTATTAAGCTGGATATGTGAAGGAATTGTCGTATACGGTGTCGCTCTCCTTTATCAAGGTAATCTCGCTTTTTTGCATTCAGTATGGGTAAATAGTTTAACTGTCGGTGGCCAAGTGTTTCAGGTAACTCCTGGCGGACTTGCCACCTATGAAACGGTTATGACATTTGCCATTACTAGTATAAAAAACATCACAATGAAAGAGGCATACGAGATTGCAATTATTAGTCATGGTTTTAAATTTATTTTTTCGTTTATTGTAGGAATAATAACAATTATTTTCACACCAGTTTCTGTTAGTTCTATCATCACTTGGATAAAAAGAAAAGGAGGCTATTCTTCATGAAAAAGGCGTCAAAATTTGAGAAGTTTGCAGCTCGGTGCTGGAATCTTTTGAATGAAGGGAAGCCATTCACACCTATTTTTGTAATAGGTACGATGCTTCTATTTAATCTTACAACTCTTTTTGCGGGACAATCGTTTTCAGCATTTCTATTAAGCTTTATTTTAATACTCCCTGTGTTTATACTATATTTCATTTATGATTTTCCATTGTTTTTACGTAATTATTTATGGATACCATTTGTTATTTATTTAATTATTTGGAACAGTGTTAATGTCCCATTACTACTATTTGCTTTAGGGTTATATTTCTTTTTTACGGTCTTTTTTTGGGGTACATTGTATTATCATTTGCGCATTGGAACAACGTGGTGGAATTTTACACGTTTTTGGAAGCTCGTACTAAAAAATAGTGATTCAACGAGTGGTAATGCACAAGAGCAATTACCAAAGTTCTTATTACTTCTGTCATTGTGGAATTTAACATTTGAACAAATGCACATGGGTTTTGAATTATCATACGCGCCTTTATTAGCATTTTATGTCTTTTTATTATTATTTGCATGGATATTACATCGAAATTTGTTTGATTGGAAGCCAAAAATAATAAGTGAAAAAACAAATAACGCTCCAGAACAAAAGGAAGCGATGAGTGATAAAGTAGTTGTCTTGGTCGTTGATGGTATGAGAAAAGAGCGATTTGAAGAGGCGAATACACCCTTCTTAGATTATTTAAGAAAAAATGGTACAGACTATTCTCAAATGGAAACGTTATATCCAGCTAGAACAGTTGTATGCTTTACTTCAATGTTTACTGGAACATATCCTTTTGAACACGGTATTAAATCAAATATGGTGTGGAAATTAGGAATTAAAGTAGAGAGTATCTTTGACTCATTGCGAAAAGTAGGTAAAAAAGGAAGACTGCTAGGCATCGCGCATTTAGTTGACTCAATGGGTGATGATGTGGAAACCGTTACAGCAGTTATGCATAATGATGTTGCAGACAGAAACATCATTGATAGAGCAAAGTTAATTATGAGCGAACAAGATCCGGATTTACTAGTCGCCCAGTTAATTAGTACAGACCAAACAGGTCATAGCCGTGGTGTTCTATATGATGAATATATTCAAAAAATTGAAGAAGCAGATACTTTGCTAAAGGAATATGTTGATTGGCTAGAAGAACAAGGAAAGATGACAAACACAACAATTATCGTTTGTGCTGACCATGGACAAGCTGATGGGATAGGTGGTCATGGACATTTAGATGAGGGAGAACGCTATGTTCCATTTTTTATGTATGGAGCAAATATTGAAAAAGGTAAGCGAATTGACGACAAGCAAAGTCTCGTTTCAGTTGCGCCTACAATCGCATACTTATTAGGTGCTCCCTACCCTAGTCATAGCCGTGGACCAGTTTTAGTAGATGCGATAAGAAAGGGCGTTCACAAATGATGATGAAGCAAACTGTAATCGTATTTTTACCAGCCCACAATGAAGAAAAATCAATCGCTGAGGTTATTAAAGCAATCCCTAGATACTTTCATGACAGGTTAGAAGTAAAAGTACTCGTTATTGATGATGGCTCCACAGATCAAACGGTGAAAGTAGCACGAGAGGCAGGCGCGGATTATTTTTATCAATTTTCATCAAACCAAGGTTTAGGAGCAGCTGTTAGAAAGGGGTTAGAGGAAAGTGTTAGGTTAGGTGGACACATCAGTGTAATGATAGATGCTGATAATGAATATCCAGCAGCACAAATCCCTGATCTTTTACAGCCAATCTTATCAGGTGAATATGATTATGTAATGGGTTCACGCTTTCTTGGGACAATTCAAGGAATGAAGCTTCATCGCAGGTTAGGAAATTATTGCTTTACATTTATGCAATCCATCCTTCTAAGAAAATGGATACATGATGGACAATCGGGTATGAGGGCATTCTCACTACAGGCGATGAAAAATGCTGAGATTATTCATGATTACAATTATGCCCAAGTTATCACGCTAAATTTAGTAAGAAAAGGATTTCGTGTGAAGGAAGTTCCCATTAAGTATCATGTGAGGACAAAAGGCAAATCTTTTATTAAATTTAATTCTTATATGACAAGTGTCCTACCTGCAATAATAAAAGAAATAACAAGGCCAGTCGAACAAGTAGAAATAGATTACAATTATCACATATTACCATTAGAAGCAGCGAAAAAGAGTAGCTAACTTCACAAAATTATGTCAGTAAAATATGATTTTGTATCATCAATGGATAGAAGATACATGCCACCAGTACGAAAAGCTATAATTCTAACCTGTTAAGAGATCTACAGAATGACGTATGAATAGCTAAAATGCTTTTTTAAAGATGTAGGAGGTGTTTGTGCCTATTGCAACACCTTCAAGCCTCTCAAACCGTTTCGGTCTGATTTGAAATCACTTAATATGTGCTAAAGTTTCGTCACATTTTAATGAAGTTTTTCCGGACAGGCTTCAAACAAGAACTTTACGTTTAAATAACATTGAACAGAGCAAGAAACATTAGTAATGACACTTATGCTTTTCTTAATATATAGTATTGACATTAATGATGATAATCATTATCATTAATTGTGTGGGAGGAAATATTATATGAAAAAGGTATTATTTTTTTGGGTGACATTGATATTCATTTTCAATTCGCTATTATCGACTCAAGTTTTTGCATATTCATACGGTGATCCAAATAAGGAGCCGATTGCTGAAGCATATAAGGATATGCTTATAAAATTAAATGAAGAACCACCTAATTTTTCTGAGGTTAAAGCCATTTACGAGACAGTCAAAGAAGATGTTGACCTCCATATGGGCTCAGAGCCAACAGAAACTATTACAAAACATATAGAGGATGAAAATAAAGATGCAGTCATTAAGGACTTAGAAAAAATCCTCGTTTTGAATATAGCACGTCGACTTGAAAGTATTGAACTAAACTTTGAAGATTTTGATACATCTAAGCGTTTATTAGCAAAAGGATTTGCTACATATGAAGCATTATCACCACTTATCGAGAGTAAAGATCAAGAATTGGATCAATCGTTAAGAAATGAGTTTGATCTTGCATTATCTGCCCTTGGAAATCCTGGATTATTTGGTGTAGGTGAGAAAGAAGCAGATATTAATAGTTTTATAGAAAGTAAAGAAATCATTCTTTCGACAATTCAAGAGCAGCTTAATGTGTTAAATATTGAAGTTGGACATTTTAACGAAGAAGATGTTGAGTCTACTTTGACGGATACTGGAAAAAAAGAATGGACAGATTTATCTAACTTTACAAACTGGATTCCAATTCTTTTAATCATTGGTGTGATAATAGCTATTGTTATATATTCTATGAAGAAAAAAAGAAAGTAAGATATGAGCATCATTTAAGTGTTTCGAAATTCGTCTTATGAGATACTCCTAGTGGGGAAGGAGAAAAGCTATGCAAATTCAAGCATTATTAATTACGTTTCGAGAGGTTCTTGAAGCCCTGCTCATTGTTGGGATCATTACAACCTACTTAAAAAGAATGGACCATTCAAAATATACTAAATATGTGTGGTTAGGAGCAGGATTAGCAGTATTAGCAAGTGTTGGGATAGCGATGTTGTTCCAAGTTGTTTTTACCGGTTTTGCAGCTATGGGAAACGAGATGTACTTAAAGATTGGAATTATTTTAGTTTCTACGTTGCTACTTACCCAAATGGTGTTTTGGATGGCAGCACATAGTAAAGATATTAAGGGTAATGTAGAAGGAAAAATGAACCGATTTATTTCAACAGGTAATATAATTGGTATGGTTATTCATTCATTTCTAGTCGTTTTGCGAGAGGGTGTCGAAACAGTATTTTTCTTTGCAGCTATTACCGGGGGGAATATTGGTGCAGCACTTGAAGGTTGGGGAGCAATAACGGGTACGCTCATTGCTGTAGTCATTTGTTACTTCTTCTTTAAAGGGACAATGCGTATTCCATTAAAGACATTCTTTAAAGTTACTGGTGCATTTATTATCTTAATAGCAGCTGGTTTATTAGTTCAAGGAATTGGAATGCTCCAAGATTTAGAAATTATCGGTAGTGTAATGCCACATGTCTATGACATTACTTGGTTTTTACCAGAACATCCAATCGATTACGCTCACTATGTGCGAGATAACGGAGTGGCACCTCTCTTATCTGGTGATATTGGCATATTCTTAAAAGCACTTTTCGGTTATTCTTCTATGCCGTCAATTGAAGAAGTGTTGGCATATATAGGGTACTTCGTAGTCATCTATTTACTAATTAAATCCCATTATGGCCAAGAACAGCAGGAGAACAGCAAACAAGAACAAACAAACAATGTTAAGGTGCTTGAACCCCAAACAAAGCTTTAAAAAATATACTTTTAAAAAGTACGAGACAGTAGTCTTGTACTTTTTTCAGCATATTAAAGTATTCTTATATTGATGTATAAGGAACAAATAAGTTCATAAACCTATGTAGTGTCGAGGTTGAATAATGTTTTTGAAACTGCAAGATGAGCAGAAAAGTCGCTTTTATGCTTCTCTATTTGGAAGAATTAAGGAGGTTAGCCTGGGGGATTATCAGCGTTTTGTTGATTTTCAATAACCTTAAAACCTAATGAATCATTTCCTAGAAAATAATAAAAAGCATATACTTTCACTTTGTGTTACTGTTTGTATCATTTGTTTAACTTATTATTATTATTTGCAATTAATATATAGTAGTCCTTTTGCTGCAACATGGGATCAGGTAGATTTTGCTTTGGCACTTACACGTTATGATTTATTATCAATGCAACCACATTTCCCTGGTTATCCTTATTTTATATTAGGTGGTATGTTAATAAATACGGTCATTGATAATGGAGCCAAGGCACTAGCGGTTTTTAATGTTTTAGCGATGATCACTTCCGTTATACCCATTTATTTGATGGCTAGACAATATATTAATAGACAACAAAGCCTTTTGGTCGTAGCTGTCATACAAACGGCAAGCTACGTAGGCTTAATTGTTACTCAACCTATGTCAGAAGGTTCAGCGATTGCATTTCTTTGGTGGTATATATGGAGTTTATTTCAAGCAAAAAATTCAGATCGATTTGTTTTGCAGTTATTGCCTCTGCTTTTTTTTAGTATCGTATTAGGCATTCGTCTATCTTATTTACCCTTTGGGATTGGTATTATACTTCTTTGGATATATGATTGGAAAAGGTTTGAATCTTTTGGGAGACTTAGTCGTTTAGTTGTATTTGCAATCATTTTTCAATTATGTTGGGTTATAGGGTTAATAATGACTGAAGGAAGTGTTAGTGGCTTTATTAAATTAGCTCTATCTTTTACATCCGGTCACTTCAATGACTGGGGTGGAACACAAGTTACTGCTAGCGAGTCTGTTTTTAATCGATTATTAACATTAATTGGAACAAATATAGTCTGGAATGGAGTAGCTGCTAAATCATTGTTATTATTGTTAGTATATAGCATACTATTCATTTTTTGTTGCAATAAATTACTTACACAAAAACTTTACACACGCTCGGATTATTGGTTATTAATCATCGGGGTAACGTATTTCATCTGGGCATTGTTTGCGCAAAACATTGATAAGCCTAGACATATAACGCCTCTAGTTGGTATGGTTCTTTTTCAATTACTCATTATGATTTTAAAGAGATCCTTTCACATCTTCCTTGTTGTGATGTTAACAGTTATTGTCCTTAGTCAAGTTATTGTAGGATATAAATTAATTTACGAACAAGCAACAGAGCAACCAGCTACATATCAATTAGGCAATTATTTAGATGCACAGAACGAATTTGTTGTATTATATACTTGGGAGGAAACGAGGGTGCTAAAGTATAATAACGTATCCTTTCCTCACAAAAGAATATTTACTTATGAAAGGTTTCTACAAGATAAATTATATTATAAGAATGCAACAATTTATGTTACTGATCATGTACTCAAAGGATTTGAATCACAAGGGGTTAATGTTTCAGGATTTATTGAGAAAGTGACTTCATTCTCTTCGAGTATCATGTCGGACCCTTCATATGGAGAAATCACTTTATATAAGTGGAAAGATTAAAGGTTGGAGCGATTGTCATGTCAGATCATTTAAAAGAAAAAATTTCAATTGTACCAGAACATCCAGGATGTTATTTAATGAAGGATAAGCATGGGACAGTCATCTATGTAGGGAAGGCGAAAGTTCTTAGGAATCGTGTCAGGTCTTACTTTACAGGCTCTCATGATGGAAAGACGTTACGGCTAGTAAATGAAATTGTTGATTTTGAATATATCGTGACATCTTCAAATATAGAAGCTTTAATTCTTGAAATTAATTTAATTAAAAAGTTTGATCCAAAATATAATATTATGTTAAAGGATGATAAAACGTATCCTTACATTAAAGTCACTGCAGATACTCACCCACGTCTACTTATTACGAGGAAGGTCAAAAAAGATAAAGGCAAATATTTTGGGCCATACCCAAATGTTCAAGCTGCGAACGAAACGAAAAAACTATTGGATCGTATGTACCCTCTCCGCAAATGCTCAACGCTCCCAGACCGAGTTTGCCTATATTATCATATGGGACAATGCCTAGCTCCTTGTGTGAATGAAGTGACTGAAGAGCAAAACAAAGAAATGGTCGAACAAATCGTTCGATTTTTAAATGGTGGGTATAAACAAACAAAAAAAGAGCTAACTTCAAAAATGCTAAAGGCATCGGAAGAGCTAGATTTTGAGCGGGCTAAAGAATACCGTGATCAAATTACACATATTGAAACAACGATGGAAAAACAAAAAATAACAATGAAGGATTTAGTTGACCGTGATGTCTTTGGCTACTCTTTTGATAAAGGATGGATGTGTGTACAAGTATTTTTTATTCGTCAAGGAAAGATGATTGAGCGAGACGTGTCGATATTTCCTTTTTACAATGAGCCGACTGAAGACTTTTTAACATATTTAGGGCAATTTTATTCGAAAACAGAGCATTTTATCCCAAAGCAAATATTGCTTCCAAATGATATTGATAAACAGTTAGTTGAACAGTTATTACAAGTACAGGTTTTACAACCAAAACGTGGACAAAAGAAAGAACTGCTTGATTTAGCAAAGAAAAATGCGAAGCTTGCTTTACAAGAGAAGTTTTCACTTATCGAACGTGATGAAGAAAGAACAATAAAGGCAGTAGAAAACTTAGGTACACAATTGAGGATTGAAACTCCTCACCGTATAGAGGCCTTTGATAATTCAAATATTCAAGGGACGGATCCTGTATCTGCAATGGTTGTTTTTATTGATGGGAAGCCAGAAAAGAAAGAGTATCGAAAGTACAAAATAAAATCAGTCTTTGGGCCAGATGATTATGATTCTATGCGCGAGGTAGTAAGAAGGAGATACACTCGTGTATTAAAGGAAAATATGCCATTTCCAGATTTAATTTTAGTTGACGGTGGCAAAGGGCATTTAGCCGCAGTTCAAGATGTTTTAGAAAATGAGCTTGGAATCGAAGTTCCGGTTGCAGGAATGGTTAAAGATGATAAACACCGCACATCTGAACTAATTGTTGGTGATCCTGTCCAAACAGTACCGCTTGAAAGAAATAGCCAAGAGTTTTATTTGATTCAACGTATACAAGATGAAGTGCATCGCTTTGCAATAACTTTCCATCGTCAAATAAGAAGTAAATCTGTTTTTAAATCTATACTTGATGATATCCCAGGTGTTGGTGAAAAACGGAAAAAAGCACTTCTTAAGCATTTTGGCTCAATTAAAAAGTTAAAAGAAGCAACCGTTGAAGATCTTCAAAAAGCACAGATTCCAATTAATGTAGCTAAAGAAATTTATAACAAGATGAACGACAAAGAGTAATAAAAGGTTATCATTTAGGAATTAACTACTGTTACGCTCAATGATTCATATCATTTATGTTTATGATATCGATGACAATCATAAACCATAAGGAGCCAAAACTGAGAAGAGACCCTGATGTATATTCGTCAGGGTCTCTATCGTTAAAATAGCAAATTTATCGTACTAAGAAATAACAAACAGATTTGTCTTTTTTAATGACGGCTTTCACATAGATTGTTGTTTTTCGTACCTATTTCATAGTATCTTTTCTTCTATAAAACGATGATTGTTGCGTACAACAACATCTTTATCTTCTAGTTTAGAGTTTACGAAAAGAGCGACTCTACATTAAATATAATGATTAATGAAGAGCTGGCTGTTTATGAAGAAATGATATCAAGCCTATCCCATTTTACAGTGAAAATCACCTTTTTAGATCGAGGCTTTTGCTGCTCATAAGCTTCTGTAATCATTTGTTTTTGTCCTTGAATTTGTTCCGCTAAAAAACCAGCTTCCAGTTGAAAGGTTATATTGTCAGATGATAAGCGCTTTTCAACAAGATGTCCATTTAATTCGAGGTGTAGCTCGTTTTTCGTTTCTTTTACAGTGGATAAGTTCCCCCATCCAGCCTCATGAAAAAATGAAATGATTTCATCAATATTATTACATGGAAATTTTCTTGCTAGATCTTTTCCTGATAAATACATAATAAATGATAATTCTTTTCGAAAAATATTCGGAAGCACATGTTCTCTATAGATTTCTAACCCAAAAGCAGGTACGGATGTATTGTTTTCTTCTGTATGTTCTTCGGTATAGATTAAGTCTTTCATTTTGACCCCCTCTTCACCAAATTATTATATAACAATAGCAGCATTAAGGTATAAGTTTTTTGTTTACTTTTAATGAAAACTTTTAAGGATACAGATTGTTCGTCTTTTATGAAGAGTGGTTCACCGTATTATGGAAAATTACGGTGAAATTTGATTGATTATGACGAAAAAAAAGAAAATTCATGAATATTTTATGAACACGTTTTCTTGACGCTTGATAATGTTGAGAGTACAATAAATTTGTTACATTATATTGATAAAAAATGCAATCTATTCATTTTTTATTTTTTCCTCATCATAAGTAATGGGGATGGGATTTTATTTTATTTTACTTTTGTTTTAATTTTTCAAAAAAATGATTCAACTCAAGGGGGGTATAACTGTGGAAAATAATCGTGAATTCTTTTATCGCAGATTACATTCACTATTAGGAGTCATTCCAGTAGGGATATTTTTAATTCAGCATTTAACTGTGAATTACTTTGCGACAAGAGGTCCGGAGGCGTTTAATAAAGCGGCTCACTTTATGGAAGGTCTGCCATATCGCTATGTTTTAGAGGCTTTTGTCATTTTTCTTCCTATTTTATTTCATGCGATATACGGGCTGTATATTGCTTTCACAGCTAAAAATAATGTAAGCAATTATAGTTTTTTCAGAAACTGGATGTTCCTATTACAACGTATATCAGGGGTTATTACGTTAATATTCATTACTTGGCATGTTTATCAAACCCGAGTTCAAGCAGCTTTCGGTGCAGAAGTTAATTATGATATGATGGCGAATATTTTAGAAAGCCCTATCATGCTTGGTTTTTATATCGTTGGTGTTATTTCAACTATTTTTCATTTTGCAAATGGATTATGGTCATTCCTAGTTAGTTGGGGAATTACCGTAACTCCCCGTTCACAACAAATCTCTACTTATGTAACGATCGGTGTGTTTGTAGCACTTTCATATGTAGGTATTCGTACGATTTTAGCATTCACTTGAATCTAAGTAAGCAATTAAAGGGGTGAGTCACTTTGAGTAACGGAAAAATCATTGTAGTCGGCGGTGGGCTAGCTGGCTTAATGGCAACAATTAAAGCTGCAGAAGCAGGAGTAGCGGTTGATCTATTTTCATTAGTACCAGTTAAACGTTCTCACTCTGTATGTGCACAAGGTGGTATTAACGGTGCCGTAAATACAAAAGGTGAAGGAGATTCACCATGGGAGCATTTCGATGATACAGTTTATGGTGGGGACTTTCTAGCAAATCAGCCACCGGTAAAAGCAATGTGTGATGCTGCACCTGGTATTATACATTTATTAGATCGTATGGGCGTTATGTTTAACCGTACACCAGAAGGATTATTAGACTTCCGTAGATTTGGTGGAACGCAGCATCATAGAACGGCATTTGCTGGTGCAACGACTGGACAGCAGCTGCTATATGCATTAGATGAGCAAGTTCGTCGCCACGAAGTGAGTGGACTTGTAACGAAATATGAAGGATGGGAATTTTTAGGGTCTGTCATTGATGACGATGGGACTTGCCGTGGTATCGTCGGTCAAGATTTAAAAACAATGGACATTAAATCATTTAAAGCCGATGCAGTTATTTTAGCGACTGGTGGACCTGGAATCATTTTTGGGAAGTCAACTAACTCAGTCATTAATACTGGATCAGCAGCATCGATTGTTTATCAACAAGGTGTGAGCTACGCGAATGGTGAGTTTATTCAAATTCATCCAACAGCTATCCCTGGTGACGATAAGCTGAGACTGATGAGTGAATCAGCACGTGGCGAAGGTGGACGTGTATGGACGTATAAGGATGGAAAGCCGTGGTATTTCCTTGAGGAAAAATATCCTGCATACGGAAATCTTGTTCCACGAGATATTGCAACACGTGAAATATTCCATGTGTGTGTTGATTTAAAACTAGGAATAAATGGAGAAAACATGGTCTATTTAGACCTATCACATAAAGATCCTAAAGAGCTTGATGTTAAGCTTGGTGGTATCATTGAAATTTACGAAAAATTTATGGGTGATGATCCACGTAAATTACCGATGAAGATCTTCCCTGCTGTTCATTACTCAATGGGTGGTTTATGGGTAGATTATAATCAAATGACAAATGTACCTGGCCTATTTGCTGCAGGAGAATGTGATTATTCTCAACATGGGGCTAACCGCCTTGGTGCAAATTCATTACTGTCAGCAATTTATGGTGGTATGGTAGCTGGGCCAAAAGCTGTTGAATATATTAATGGTCTTGAGAAGAGTGCTGAAGATATATCCTCTACTTTATTTGAAAGCTTTGAGAAGCAAGAAACTGAAAAATGGAATAATATTTTAAATCTTGATGGTAATGAAAATGCTTATATTCTTCATAAAGAACTTGGGGAATGGATGACTGATAATGTAACGGTTGTTAGGCACAATGATAAGCTACTAAAAACAGATGAAAAAATACAAGAACTTATCGAACGTTTTGATAATATTAATATTAATGATACAGCCAAATGGAGTAACCAAGGTGCATCATTTACTCGTCAACTTCAAAACATGCTACAATTATCACGTGTAGTAACGATTGGTGCATATAACAGAAACGAAAGTCGCGGTGCTCATTATAAGCCTGACTTCCCTGATCGTAATGATGAAGAATGGTTAAAAACAACGATGGCAAAGTTTGTTGATCATAAGTCAGCACCAGAATTTAGTTACGAAGATGTTGATGTATCATTGATTGAACCACGTAAGCGTGATTATACGAAGAAAAAGAAGGGGGAGAAGTAAGATGAGTGAGCAGAAGGTCGTTCAATTTATTATTACACGACAAGATGAGCCTGATTCTTCCCCTTATGAACAAGAGTTTGAAATTCCATATCGACCGAACATGAATGTCATTTCAGCACTTATGGAAATTCGCAGAAATCCGGTTGATAAAAATGGTAATAAAACAGCACCAATTAATTGGGATATGAACTGTTTAGAAGAAGTATGCGGTGCATGCTCAATGGTCATAAATGGTAAGCCACAGCAATCATGTACAGCTTTGGTTGATAAATTAGAGCAGCCGATTAGATTACAGCCGATGAGAACATTCCCAGTTGTGCGTGATTTACAAGTTGATAGAAGTAGAATGTTTGATTCATTGAAAAAAGTAAAGGCTTGGGTTCCGATTGATGGAACGTACGATTTAGGACCTGGTCCACGTATGCCTGAAACGAAACGTCAATGGGCTTATGAACTATCAAAATGTATGACATGTGGTGTGTGCTTAGAGTCTTGTCCGAACGTTAACAGTAAATCAAACTTTATTGGACCTGCTCCGCTTTCACAAGTTCGCTTGTTCAATGCACATCCAACAGGAGCCCTGAACAAAGGTGAGCGTCTAGATGCACTTATGGGTGAAGGTGGTCTGGCGAATTGTGGGAATTCCCAAAACTGTGTACAATCATGTCCAAAAGGAATTCCATTAACTACATCAATTGCATCCTTAAATAGGGATACAGCTATTCAATCATTTAAGAACTTCTTCGGTAGTGATCGAGTTTAATTAGTAATGAAAACCTCTTCAACGTTTGAAGAGGTTTTTTGTTTTCTTATTGATTATACTCTTATACTTAGTCCAGCTGAAAATAAGTCCAAAGCCTTGAGGCTAGCTATCTAGCATTAATATAATATGAAATGAACTTGCATAACAGCAAGCTTTAATACCTTTTCTTCTCTAAAAAGATGCAAATGACATCTAACCTCATTCTATTGCTTATATAACAATAGCAACAAAGTGAAGCGAGCATTTCTATTTTAAAATAAATTCTCCGGTCACTGGGTTATGATCACTGTTTTCATATCCTAAGTAATCTCCTGATACATTTATAACTTCAATATTTGGAGATACTAAGAAGCCATCAATTACAGCTAAGAAATTCACTCCTTCTCTAAATGGATATTGGGTTGTGCGACTAGTTGGAACCTGTTGATCTGCTACCCATTGGAAGCCCTCTGGTTTAAATGTTTCAGGGAATTCTTGCAGCCATTCAGGCCACTCTTCTGTTGTTTCGAATAAATAAGGATCTGTTCCAGGAATAACATGATTCCAGTCTCCACCTAATATTAAATAGTTTTCTTTTTGTATCTCATTTGCTAAATATTGAGATAAGTATTGTAATTGCTGTTTTCTCACCTTCCCACCTTCATCGTATGCTGATAAATGTAGGTGAATAAGAATCAGCTCTTTTCCATTGTCGATAGGAATTCTATTTTCAGTAAATGCACGGTCCAAATCAAATAATTGTCTTGGCCAGTCTTCTTTTCCAGCTAGTGCAAATCTAGTACTTTGTTCAATTGTGTATCTAGATAAAGTCAATATACCACTATTTGCCGATCCCATTGGATCTAGGATTGGTACTGGTACCCAAGGGACTTTGTAATTTACACCATACGTATAACTATAATCAGGTAATTTCTTTGAAATATGATCGATTTGATTAATGTGATTGCTACGTGAAGAATCAGTATCAACTTCTTGTAATAAATAAATATCAGATTTTTTATCCTCTATGAATGACGTTATTGCTTCTAAATTTATCAACGTTTGTTCTTTGCTACTTGATTTTGACATTTTTCCACCGTCTAGAAAAAAATCTTGTTCCTTATCTAACCCTGCATAACCAATATTAAAAGTAGTCATCGTAAAAGGTTCATTTGCCCTAAGCATATTTCCACTTTGGTTATTAACTGTAAGTGAAATTTCTTCTGCAGGTTTGTAATCTGTAACTGTCACATAGATCAAAAAAGTGATAAAAATGAGTGCGATTAATAGAATGATATAACTTATCCATTTTGCGACTTTTATTGCCATGTACATTCTCCTTTATCAATACGTTTGTTATTAATAATACTGCAACTATCATTATGATAAGAATTTTACCTATAATTATATTGTAATAAAAACTAAGTGAATAATATATGTTTTCTTTCGATTATTCTGAAGATTTAGTATAATATTAATGAGATTTAAATATGATAGATAAGACTTTGAGAATAAATTGTATAGTGAGGGGGACAACTGTGAACTCCGTAAAAGCTGTAGAAGTACAGAGGTGGGAGAACTGGTCTGGGAGTGTTGTAAGTAAACCTGCAAAGGTCATGTACCCAAGAAGCATTGAAGAAATCATTTTAATCGTTAAACAATGTAACAAAACTAATCAGGCTATACGTGTGGTTGGTTCTGGTCACTCATTTACTTCATTAGTAGCAACTAATGATCTATTACTTTCATTGGATCTCCTTGAAGGGATAGAACATACAGACCGAGAGAATGATATTGTTTCTGTTTGGGCAGGAACAAAGCTGCATGTTTTGGGAGAGGCTCTTCACCAACTTGGATATGCACAAGAAAATTTGGGTGATATTAATGCTCAATCAATAGCTGGAGCTATAAGTACGGGTACTCATGGGACGGGAATCGAGTTTAGTAGTTTGGCTACACAAGTTGTAGAAATGACTGTAGTAACTGGGAAGGGAGAGTTACTAGAATGTAGTATGGATAAAAACACTCAAATGTTTAAAGCTTTACAGCTATCATTGGGTGCTTTAGGTATTATTGTTAAACTTAAGTTGAAGGTTGTACCGGCATATAAATTACTTTTAGAGAGCAAACGAATGTTCTTAGATGATTGCCTACAGAATCTAGACAAATATAAAACGGAAAATCGACATTTTGAATTTTTTTGGTTTCCATATAGCAAATATGTTCAAGCTAAATTTGTTAATAAAACAAACGACGATAAAACGAAAAAAAATATTACAGATTCATTTAATAAAAAATTTATTGAAAATGGCTTGTACAGGGTGTTATCAGAAGGGTGTCGTTTAATACCTTCGTTAAGTAAATCGGTAAGCAGATTGTCAGGAAGAGTAGTTCCGAATGAGCGAGCTATCGACGATAGCTATAAAGTTTTTGCATCAATAAGAGATGTTAAATTCAATGAAATGGAATATAATATTCCAGCTAATCAGCTTGCCAATGTGCTTACAGAAATAAGGGATATGATTAATGAAAAAAAGTTCCCCGTGCATTTCCCAATAGAATGTCGCTATGTTAAACGAGACGATATATGGCTAAGCCCAGCTTTTGAGAGAGACTCCGCATATATTGCTGTTCATATGTACAAAGGGATGGAGTATAAAGATTATTTTCGTAGTGTTGAACAAATATGCAGAAAATATAACGGCAGACCTCATTGGGGGAAGATGCATACACTAACAGCACATACACTAAAAGAAGTATATCCTTATTGGAATGAGTTCTTGCTGTTAAGAAATGACTTAGATCCAAATAGTTTATTTATGAACACATATTTACGTCAATTATTCGATATAGATCCTACCTCCACGACGTCAACAAATTCACAATTAGCTGGTTTTTAATATTTTATAAGGCTCTTTTCGTAAACTTTGTCGCTTTTTTCCACATATATTTGAGCAGCTGATGTGTATGATATAATTTTTATAGTCCTTAGTGAGAAAAAATGAATTATATTTATGTATAGCTCTCATAACGTATACAGCCTTTTATAATCATCTCTGTAGGAGTTGCACCTGATCAACTAATATTTAGGATTGATTGAAACAACCCATTACATCTAACCCAATCAAGCAATTCATTACGGTTTAATTATAAACCGAGAAAATAAATTCTGATATAAGGTGTCATGTAAAAGAAAAGCAAGATGTTCGTACATTTTGGACGAAAATAATCACAGCCATACTCCTTCAAACATAAGATAACATGACTAAATATATACCCATCCGCTAGTTCAGCTCGTACCTTTAGCAAGGAGGGTTACAATATTTGAAGGAGAAGGAGTTTCAACCAAAGCCGTTACTCACTAAGAGAGAAAGAGAAGTATTTGAATTGTTAGTTCAAGATAAAACAACAAAAGAAATTGCTAGTGAATTATTTATTAGCGAGAAAACTGTTCGAAATCATATTTCAAATGCCATGCAAAAGCTAGGAGTTAAGGGGCGTTCGCAGGCAGTAGTCGAGCTATTGCGAATGGGTGAACTTAAGCTTTAATGTATACCGGCTTACCTTACATAGGGAGGCCGGTTATTTATATGTCTTAATTTTAAGTAAGTTCTGTCAGCAAACGTGATCGACATATAATATTTATGTGAAAAAATTTAAGTAGTGGATTGCACAATCTAAGATGTAACTTTAAGGTTTGATTCTGGAGGTTATTAAATGGACAATTTTAGGGAGTTGAAGAACTTAAGCAGAGTACAATTTGTTCTATTGTACACTGTGGTTATATCTATTCCACTCGTTGTAGATTATTATATAATTAAGTATTTTATGAACTCTTTTACGTTTCAGATTGATTTTACTGAATTGTTAATTGTTTGGGTTATTTGCTTTGTATTAAGTTTCTTGATGTCTATATACGTTTGGAAATGGTTTAAGAAACATACTTTGTAATACGTGCATATAACTAGTTTCATAAAAAGTTATGACTGTGCTCGATTTTATCGGCAAAGAATATTTAAGTAATATGATTGTCTAAGGTAAATTACTTTTATACAATTTAGTAGCTATGCTTCACCTTGTGAAATACTTGCATTTCAATTCAAAAAGATAGAAAATAAGGTGACACTATAAATATACATCGAGAAACGAGATAAGAATGAGGCGATTTTTTGTTAAGACCGATTGGAGTTATCGATTCAGGAGTAGGAGGACTAACGGTTGCGAAAGAAATCAATCGTCAGTTACCTAAAGAAAGAATCATTTATTTAGGAGATACCGCTAGATGTCCTTATGGGCCGAGGCCGAGTGAAGAAGTCCGGGAATATACATGGGAAATGACAAATTACTTGCTAACATATGATATTAAAATGCTAGTTATTGCTTGTAATACTGCTACAGCTGCAGTATTAGAAGAAATAAAGAATGAGCTCAATATACCTGTTGTTGGTGTAATTCATCCAGGAGCTAGGACTGCACTAAAAATAACAAGCAATAATCATATAGGTGTAATCGGTACTGTAGGTACCATCGATAGTGGCGCTTATAAACAAGCATTAGAGTCTATTAACCACAATGTTTATGTAGAATCACTTGCGTGTCCTAGATTTGTTCCACTCGTTGAGAGTGGTGACTATGAAGGGGAACAAGCGAAAAGAGTGGTTGCTGAAACTTTAGTAGAATTAAAAAATAAAAGAATTGATACACTTATTTTAGGTTGTACTCACTACCCACTTCTAAGTCATTTAATTAGTGAATTTATGGGAGAAAGGGTGAATATTATTTGTTCGGGAGATGAGACTGCTCGGGAAGTCAGCACGATTCTATATCATAGCGGATTATTAAATGATGAAGATGGTAATAATAATCATCTATTCCTTACAACAGGTGCACAGGAGATTTTCCAACAAATTGCTTCGAATTTATTTGGGCACCCTATTGAAAATATAGAAACTATTAGTTTATAAAAAATTAAATAAGAAGCTTTATTTTACATCCTCTAGCCAAGCTAGAGGGTTTTTTCTTTTTTATCGGTCTAAAAATAAAAACAGCTCGTATACATAGTAGTACAAACTGATGTAAGGGGGAAGATAAATGAAAACATGGAAAATACTCAAAATGACCACTGCTATATTAACATTATCAGTGTTATTAGCTGGATGTGGTCTTTTTGGTGGAGAAGATACAGGCCTTGAGATTGATCCACCTCAAGAAACAACTTATTTGGAGGAAGGGGAATTTACTGACGGAGAAAGTATAATGGATTCAGAACAAGAAGAAGGTGTAAGTGTTGATTTACAGGAAGATGTAGTGGTAGACACTGTTCAACGTGAATTATTTCTGCTCGATCAATATGGAATGGTCGTTCCACAAACAGTAGAGTTACCGATAGTAGAAGGTCCAGCAAAGCAAGTTTTAGAATACTTGGTACAAGATGGGCCAGTAGAGGATATGCTTCCTAATGGATTTAGAGCTGTATTACCTGCAGGTACATCAGTTGAGGTGAACATAGTAGAAGATGGAATAGTAATTGCTGATTTTTCAAAGGAATTTCAAGAGTACAATAAAGAAGATGAACTAAAAATATTACAAGCAATCACATGGACATTAACTCAGTTTGACACAATTAATAAAGTACAGATAAGGATAAATGGTTACGATCAACCTGTAATGCCTGTGAACGGAACACCGATTGGGGAAGGGGTTAGCAGAGAGCACGGTATTAATTTTGATGAAAATGAAGTTGCGGATATTACAAATTCATACCCTGTTACAGTCTATTTTTTAGCGGAAAATGCTGATTCAACCTACTATGTTCCTGTTACTAGAAGAGTAGAGAACACTGAAGAAAATAGCATCGTTGCTGTCATTAATGAATTAGTTGAAGGACCTAGTTACACATCAAAATTATTAGGGGCAATCAATAATGAAGTTGAATTATTGAGCGAACCGATCATCCAAGACGGGCAAGTTATTTTAAATTTTAATGAATATATTCTAGGAAGCTTTTCAGAAGATCCGATTATTAATACAAATGTATTAGATACTTTAGTCCTAACACTAACAGAACAGGAAGGTATAGAACAGGTAGCTATTCAAGTAAATGGGAAAGCAGAGCTTGTGAATGAACAAGGTGAATTATTAGCTGAACCAGTATCAAGGCCAAAAAATGTGAACATGGATAGTTTTTAAAAATCTTTTTTTGATATACTATATAAAGATGAGTACAAGAGGTAGGCGTATTTGAGCTACCTCTTCTTATTGTCTAATTCCCTTGAGGACGCTTCGTCATCGCATCTGAAGGCAAAGAACGCCTTCGCATGCGATGACTCCAGCGCTTGTCGGGAATAACCAAGGTGCTTGCGCATTTCGCAATTGTCTAGCTCCAGGCGCCATCGGCTCGAGGTCATAAGCTAAATTGTCAAGAAGGTTAGAAAGCAACCTTCCCGCCAGCTTAACTTATGCTTGTCGCCGATAAGCAGTCGCCTTGCGCATTTCGCAATTGTCTAGCTTCAGCACCCATTCCCTCGATGACTCCAGCGCTTGTCGGGAATAACCAGGGTGCTTGCGCATTTCGCAATTGTCTAGCTCCAGGCGCCATCGGCTCGAGGTCATAAGCTAAACTGTCAAGAAGGTTAAAAAGCAACCTTCCAGCCAGCTTAACTTATGCTTGTCGCCGATAAGCAGTCACCTTGCGCATTTCGCAATTGTCTAGCTTCAGCACCCATTCCCTCGATGACTCCAGCGCTTGTCGGGAATAACCAGGGTGCTTGCGCATTTCGCAATTAAAAACACTTCGCCATTCCCCAAAGTGAGTGGGATTGTTATATGTGGAATGGGGTGTTTATGTTTTTTATGTTTGATGAGGAGGAATTATAAATGAGAGTTGATGGACGGAACGAAGATCAATTAAGAAGAATACATATTGAGTCAAATTATTTAAAGCATCCTGAAGGTTCAGTACTAATCTCTGTTGGTGATACGAAAGTTATTTGTACTGCGAGTATTGAAGATCGAGTTCCACCGTTTATGAGAGGTGAAGGTAAAGGGTGGATTACAGCAGAATACTCAATGTTACCTCGAGCGACTGATTCAAGAAACATCCGGGAATCTAGTAAAGGGAAAGTATCGGGAAGAACGATGGAGATACAACGCTTGATTGGAAGAGCATTGCGCTCAGTTGTTGATTTAGAAAAAATTGGTGAAAGAACAATCTGGATTGATTGTGATGTCATTCAAGCAGACGGTGGTACGAGAACTGCGTCCATTACAGGTGCTTTTGTTGCTGTTGTGTTAGCAGTTGGGAAACTAATGTCTGAGAAAAAATTAACAAAATCACCAATACAAGACTTTTTAGCAGCTACCTCTGTTGGGATAGATGCGAAGCTAGGGCCTATTTTAGATTTGAACTATATCGAGGATTCATCAGCACAAGTAGATATGAATGTTGTTATGACAGGGTCAGGCCAATTTGTTGAGTTACAAGGAACTGGAGAAGAAGCAACTTTTTCAAGAGATGAGCTAAACAATTTATTATCTTTAGCTGAAGAAGGGATTCATGAGATCATTCAAAAGCAGCGCGAAGCATTAGGTGAATTCGTCCAACATATTAAATCAGCTACTGATGAAAGTGGGAACTAGAGTGAACCAAGTATTAATTGCAACAAAAAATATGGGCAAAGTAAATGAATTTAAGTCCATGCTAGAGCCTAAAGGAATTGAAGTACAGTCTTTGTTCGATATTAACGAGCCGATAGATATTGAGGAAACAGGACAGACTTTTGCTGAAAATGCAATCATAAAAGCTGAAGCTGTAGCAAATCGGTTTCATACTATTGTCATTGCAGATGATTCAGGATTAGCAGTAGATGCCCTTGACGGTCGCCCTGGGGTTTATTCTGCCCGCTATGCTGGAGAACATAAAGATGATCAAGCCAATCTGGAAAAAGTATTGCAGGAGCTAGAAGGTGTACCAACTCATAAAAGGACTGGACGTTTTCATTGTGCCTTAGCTATTGCTTTTCCTAAAGGAGAAACCCATGTAGTTGAAGGCACATGTGAAGGTAGAATTACGGACACCCCTGTTGGACAAAACGGTTTTGGCTATGATCCTATTTTTTATGTAGAAGAGAAAGAAAAGACAATGGCTCAATTATCGAAACAAGAAAAAAATGAAATGAGTCATCGAGCCATTGCATTAAAAAAGCTTTCACATTTATGGTCTGAGATATTTGCTGATGAGGACAAGTAACATGAAAATTTTAGTCGTAAGTGATAGCCATGGCTTATCAGAAGAGCTTACACAAGTTGCTCGTAGACACGAAGATGATGTTCAAATGATGATTCATTGTGGAGATTCAGAGCTCCCAGCTCATGCTGAGGCAATGCAAGGATTTAACTCTGTTAGAGGAAATTGTGATTTAGACTCAGCATACCCTGATCATTTAGTCGAAAAATGTGGACAGCAACATTTATTTGTTACACATGGTCATCTATATAATGTAAAAATGACTTTAATGAATCTTTTATATCGTGCTAAGGAAGTTGATGCGAAGGTTGTTTGCTTTGGGCATTCACACATAGCAGGAACAGAAATGGCTGATGGAATTTTATTTATTAACCCGGGGAGCCTCCGACTCCCGAGAATGCGCAAAGATAAAACATATGTTATACTACATATACAAAATAGACATATCCATGTCAATTACTATAGTATTGAGGGGAAGATTATACCGTCTTTATCAAGCGAATTTATCCTTGAATAATAAAATGCATAGTTCTATATATGCTTAGTCTTGAGAGTCACCTTACTATAATATAAAAATGGTAAGGTACTCTCTAAGTAGAATAATGGGGATTATACATAATAGCAAATTTGAGTGAGGAAATTTTTTTTATTTACTCCTTAAAAATGATTGACAAACTATACTAATATTTATATAATAAATTTTGTCGTTAACAATTAATCAACTTATTTTGTCCCAGTAGCTCAGCTGGATAGAGCAACGGCCTTCTAAGCCGTCGGTCGGGAGTTCGAATCTCTCCTGGGACGCCATTACATAGCAATGTAACCCATGATGGGTTTTAACAGATAATGGATAATCATACAGTGTGAATACTGTATGATTATCCATTTTTTTATACTGCTATTGATATAAGGAAACAGATATTTTTTGAAGTAGTTATGTGGATATTTTGAAAAAGTTGATATTTTATATAGCTAGAAAAATATTGTTCTTTTTTTAATGTATACGAAAGTAAATAATAGTATATCAACTAAATGATGTTACTCCAGTAAAACCAAATATGAAAAGCTCCTCTGTTGATTAATGAAAATCAACATTAATTTTCTTCTTGGTGCCTTGGTTTTTTTTTGGCATAGTAACCTCTAGAACACCATTTTTGTATGTTGCTATCACTCCCTCAACATTTACAGTTGTTGGTAGAGTTACTGCTCTATGAAAGCTACCTGTATGTCTTTCTCTTCTGTATAAATTCTCATCTTTTACATCGTTAGTCCCATTTATAGAGCCACTAATATTTAAAACATTGTTGTCAATTTCAATATTTACATCCTCTTTTTTTTCTAATCCAGGAATGTCACACGTAGCCACAACCTCATTATTTGTCTCATAAACATCAACTCTAATCATTCCTAAGTAGTTTTGCTCATTGGTATAGTCGAAAGGGAAGTTTGAGAAGTTAGTAAATAGCCTGTCCATGTCCCTTCTCATGTTTGATAAATGTCTGAACGGGTCGTGAGGTATTAATGTCATTAGTTCTCCTCCAAATGTGTAAAATTTAAATTATATAGAAATATTCTCTGCAGTAGTTATAGAAATATGTAATATGGATAAGAAATAATTAATACTGCTTAAATATGTAAACTGATTTGAGGGAAGATCATGAATAAAAGTTATGTATTGGAAATTACTTTAATTGCATAAATTTTATATTGAATAAATGAGGTTGGATTGAAGGCTTCACATTTTCAGTTTCTCTTTCTAACTTTTTGAACCTATTTTTTAAAAAGTTTTACAAATTTAAAAACCTCATAATAACAGTGATGTAAGCGTATTCAAATTGAGTGATAAATACAAATTTTCAAATAATTCTCCAAAAGACTATTGACTCTTTAAACAAATGAGCGTAAGATAGTCCTCAAATAAAAAATTGTCACAATATTTATTAGTTTTTAAAATCTATATTTTTACATGATTTTACGTTAAAATTCCTTAGTTTTTTGTCGGTATAAATACCTAGTGTTGGTTCATTCAAAAAGGTACATTTTAGGATATTTTTTTATATCTATGTATTTATCGATTTAAAGCGTCTATATAATAAAGGGAAGGAGGATATAAGATGGGTGATCAGTGGATTTTTTTAGGTGATACTTTTGTAAAAAAAGAAGATGCAAAAATTTCAGTTTATGATCATGGCTTTTTATACGGAGATGGTGTATTCGAAGGTATTCGAGTGTATAGCGGAAACGTTTATCGGATGAAAGAACATATGGATCGTTTATATCGCTCAGCTAAATCAATTATGCTAACTATTCCTTATACAGAAGAGGAATTGACAGATCTAGTTGTTCAAGCAATCCAAAAAAATAAGTTTGAAGATGCTTATATTCGTCTTGTGGTTTCTAGGGGTGCTGGTGATTTGGGTCTAGATCCGTTTAAATGCAGTAAACCTCAAGTTGTTATTATCGTGGAGCCTCTTGCACTTTTTCCGAAAAAGCTGTATGAAACTGGCATAGAGATTATTACTGTTGCAACTAGACGAAATAGACCTGATGTTTTAAGCCCTAAAGTTAAATCGTTAAATTATTTAAACAATATTCTAGTGAAAATTGAAGCGCATTTGGCAAATGTAAGTGAAGCTTTAATGTTAAATGATCAAGGATATGTTTCAGAAGGGTCAGCGGACAATATTTTTATTGTCAAAGATAGCACCCTCTATACTCCTCCAGGTTATGTTGGAGCCCTTGAAGGGATTACGAGAAATGCAATTTTAGAAATTGCTTCTGAATTAGGTTACGAGCTCAAGGAAGAGCCATTTACTCGTCATGATGTATACACATGTGATGAAGTGTTTCTCACAGGAACAGCAGCAGAGGTCATTGCTGTAGTCAAAGTTGATGGCAGGGAAATTGGTGATGGAAAACCAGGAAAACATACTAAAAAACTGCTTGAGGAGTTTAGGAAAAAAGTCGTTTCTGATGGAGTAAAGGTTTATCAATCAAACCAAGAAGTAACGGCGGGCTAGTATATATACATCGACTTAGAATTGTAACATCTTTTGTATTTTGAAAATTTAGAAAAAAGATAAAATGTTGAAGAGGATAAGTAATCTTCGAGTTAGGAAGCTACAGAGAGCCGGAGTTGGTGGAAACCGGTGCTACTATCGAAAGGTGAACTCGCCTCTGAGTGTCAACTTGAACGTCATAGTAGGGTTGGCCGGGTGAAATTAAAAATTTACCCGTTATCAAAAGGAATAGCATTAGACTATTCATGAGATGATCTTATGATCATGAAAAAGGGTGGTACCGTGGAAAGTAAAGTCTTTTCACCCCTTACACTTACTGTTATTGTGAGTGTTTGTTGGGGGTGAAGGGGCTTTTTTTATTACAAAGGTTCAGTATACATTGTTGCTATTGTCATTAATTTAAAAATCTAGAACAGTTACTATGCAATTATTATCACGAGAAGATGCCACAATACTTGTCTTATATATTTTCTTAATGCGAAAACAGCAATTACAAAAGAGTGTTCAAAAAGGAGGAAATTACGTGGGCGCAAAGGTAAAGGTAGGTGTAAGAAATAACGTTAAATCAAAGATGAGCGGATCTTATATGCTAATAGAAGCGTTAAAGAAGGAAAACGTTGAAGTGATCTTTGGTTATCCTGGTGGTGCTGTTCTCCCAATTTACGATTCACTTTATGATTCTGGAATAGACCATGTGCTTACTAGACATGAACAAGGAGGCATACATGCAGCTGAAGGTTATGCAAGAATTTCTGGAAAGCCAGGTGTGGTTATTGCGACTTCTGGTCCAGGAGCAACGAATATCGTAACTGGCTTAACTGATGCAATGATAGATTCATTACCACTTGTTGTATTTACTGGTCAGGTAGCATCTTCAGTGATTGGAACAGATGCATTCCAAGAAGCAGATATTCTAGGAATCACTACACCAATTACGAAGCACAATTATCAAATTAGAGATGTTAAAGACGTACCCAAGGTGATAAAAGAGGCATTTCATATTGCAACGACAGGTCGTCCTGGACCGGTATTAATTGATATTCCGAAAGATATGGCAATACTTGAAGGTCATTTTGATTACGATCAAAAAATATCTCTTCCAGGGTATCAGCCTACTAGGGAGCCAAATCATCTTCAAATTCGTAAGTTAGTTGAAGCAGTCAGTCAAGCGCAAAAACCGGTTATTCTTGCCGGAGCTGGAGTTCTTCATGCAAATGCTTCAAACGAATTGAAGGCATACGCAGATCAACAAAGCATTCCAGTTATTCACACGCTATTAGGTTTAGGTGGCTTTCCAGCAGAGCATGAGTTATCCCTAGGCATGGCGGGGATGCATGGCACATATACAGCCAACATGGCTCTATATGAATGTGATTTACTCATAAGCATAGGTGCTAGGTTCGATGATCGAGTAACTGGTAATTTGAAGCATTTTGCACCAGATGCAGTTGTAGCCCACATCGATATTGACCCAGCTGAAATCGGTAAAAACGTACCGACGCAAATTCCAGTAGTTGGAGATGCAAAAGAAGCATTAAAAGAACTCATTGCTCAAAATGGTAAATGTGGACCTTCAAGTGAATGGCGCAAGAAGCTAGCGAACCGAAAACTAGAATATCCGCTAGTTTATCAAAAGAATACGAACGAACTTAAACCACAAAAAGTAATTGAATTAATCTATGAAAATACAAATGGTGAAGCAATTATTACGACTGACGTTGGGCAACACCAAATGTGGACTGCACAATACTACAAATTTAAATATCCAAATAGGTGGGTCACATCTGGAGGACTAGGTACAATGGGTTTTGGTTTACCAGCAGCTATAGGTGCCCAGCTTGCTGATAGAGAAGCAACTGTCATTTCAATTGTCGGTGACGGAGGGTTTCAAATGACCTGTCAGGAACTTTCAGTTATGCAGGAGCTTAATTTACCTGTCAAAGCTGTAATTATTAACAATCAATCATTAGGAATGGTTAGACAATGGCAACAAATATTTTATGATCAACGTTATTCCCATTCACTTATTCCAAATCAACCAGATTTTGCGAAGCTTGCAGAAGCATACGGAATTAGAGGGTTAAAAGCAACAACGGAAGCAGAAGCAAAAAAAGTGTTGCAAGAAGCTTTAGAAATTGATGGACCAGTTCTCATCGATTTTCATGTTACTTCTGACGAGAATGTTTATCCAATGGTAGCCCCAGGCAAAGGATTACATGAGATGGTGGGGGTGAAATTGTGAAACGTATTATCACATTAACTGTTAATAATCGATCTGGTGTTTTAAATCGGATTACAGGCTTATTTACAAAACGTCATTATAACATTGAGAGTATAACAGTTGGAGCAACAGAAGTAGCTGGAGTTTCTCGGATAACATGTGTTGTTCACGTTGAGGATCAGCGAGTAGCTGAGCAAATTACAAAGCAACTAAATAAGCAAATTGATGTCTTGAAGGTAATGGACATAACTGATCAAGCTATCGTAGCGAGAGAATTAGCGTTAATTAAAGTAGTTGCACCTCCAGCAACTAGGAATGAAATATATGGTTTAATCGAACCATTTCGAGCATCAATCCTTGATGTTAGTAAGGATAGCCTAGTTATACAAGTAACTGGAGAATCATCAAAGATTGAAGCACTCATTGAATTAATAAAACCTTATGGAATTAAAGAAATAGCTAGAACAGGAACAACAGCATTTGCACGTGGCATGCAAAAAGCTGTAACAAATATAAAATCACATTCAATCGTCTAAAAAGGGAGAGATTAAATCATGGTAAAAGTATATTATAACGGGGATGCAAACGATAGTTATTTAACAGGAAAAAAGGTAGCAATCATCGGGTATGGTTCTCAAGGTCATGCACATGCCCTAAATTTAAGTGAAAGTGGAGTAGATGTTGTAGTAGGTTTAAGAAAAGGTGGTTCATGGGACAAAGCAGTAGCAGATGGATTTACGGTACAATCGGTTAAAGAAGCAGCCGAACAAGCTGATATTGTCATGGTTTTATTACCTGATGAACTTCAAACGAAAGTATATAAAGAAGAAATTGAACAAGGTCTTAAACCAGGGAATGCTTTAGTATTTGCACATGGATTTAACATTCATTTCAATCAAATTGTACCACCAAGCTTTGTGGATGTATTTTTAGTAGCACCAAAAGGTCCGGGACATCTTGTTAGACGAACGTACAAAGAAGGTGCTGGAGTGCCAGCGTTATTCGCTCTATATCAGGATGTATCAGGGGAAGCAAAAGAGGTCGCTTTAGCATATGCCAAAGCAATTGGCTCAGCTCGAGCTGGGGTACTTGAAACAACGTTCCAAGAAGAAACAGAAACAGACTTATTTGGTGAACAAGCGGTTTTATGTGGAGGTTTAACATCACTTGTCAAGGCTGGATTTGAAACATTAGTAGAAGCGGGATATCAACCAGAACTTGCGTATTTTGAATGTCTACATGAGCTCAAATTAATTATCGATTTAATGTATGAAGATGGTTTAGAAGGGATGCGTTACTCAATTTCTGATACAGCACAATGGGGAGATTTTGTATCAGGACCTAGAGTAATCACTGATTCCGTTAAGCAAGAAATGAAAAAAGTATTAGAAGATATCCAAACAGGTAAATTTGCAAAAGGCTGGATCTTAGAAAATCAGGCGAATCGCCCTGAATTTACAGCGATTAATAAACGGGAAAATGAGCATCAAATTGAAGTAGTGGGACGCGAATTAAGAAAAATGATGCCATTTATTAAACAAAAGAAGGAGGCAGTTGGAACAAGTGCAGACAATTAAAATCTTTGATACAACGCTTCGAGATGGTGAACAATCTCCTGGAGTCAATTTGAACTTATCTGAAAAGATAGAAATTGCTAAACAGCTTGAACGTCTAGGTGTTGATATAATTGAAGCGGGTTTTCCGGCTGCTTCAAGCGGTGACTTACAATCAGTGAGAGAAGTTGCAGCTGTTATTAAAAATAGTTCAGTTACAGGACTTTCACGATCAGTTCAATCAGATATAGATGCAGCATGGCATGCGTTAAAAGGTGGAGCTCAGCCTCGACTTCACCTTTTTATCGCAACATCTCCAATTCATATGAAATATAAGTTAAAGCAAAGCCCAGAGCAAGTACTTGAATCAGCAGTGGAGGCTGTTAAATACGCCAAACAGTGGTTTCCTATCATTCAATGGTCAGCTGAAGATGCATGTCGATCAGAACTCCCATTTTTAGCAAAGATTGTAACAGCAGTGATTGAAGCAGGAGCAAGTGTCATTAATATTCCAGATACAGTAGGATATATAACCCCGAAGGAATACGGTGAAATATTCAGCTATCTTAAGAAAAATGTTCCGAATATTCAAAAAGTTTTATTGTCCGCTCATTGCCACGATGATTTAGGGATGGCAGTCGTTAATTCCCTTAGCGCCATTGAACACGGTGCAACACAGGTAGAAGCAACATTAAACGGGATTGGCGAGCGTGCTGGGAATGCTTCTTTAGAAGAAATCGCTGTAGCTCTTCATATTCGAAAAGATTTCTATAATGCTAAAACAAATATCCAATTAAATGAAATAAAAAGAACAAGTGACTTAGTAAGTAAACTAACAGGCATGGTAATACCACCAAATAAAGCTGTAGTTGGTAAAAATGCTTTTGCACATGAGGCAGGAATTCATCAGGATGGTGTGTTAAAAGAAAAAACAACGTATGAAATTATTTCGCCTGAACTAGTCGGTGTAAATACAAATGCAATGGTGCTTGGTAAACATTCAGGACGACATGCGTTCCGAACGCGTATCCAAGAGCTAGGGATCTCAGTGAAGGATGAAGAAATTAATTCATTGTTTAAGTTATTTAAAGATTTAGCGGATAAGAAGAAAGACATTACTGATGATGATTTAATTGCATTAGTACTAGAAGAGAGATTCGGGAAGGGAGATACACAATATGAATTAATCTCTCTACAAGTTCAATACGGTACCAACCAAGTGCCAACTGCCACTATTACCCTTAAAGGATTGGAAGGTGAAATCATTCAAGAGGCTGCAACTGGAGCAGGTAGCGTAGAGGCTATATACAATACATTGGAAAGAATGGTCCATGCTTCTGTAAAGCTATTAGATTATAAAATACAATCAGTTAGTGGAGGTAGAGATGCGTTAGCACAAGTATATGTGAATGTTCGTGTAAATGGTGAAGAGACGAGTGGAAGAGGCTTGGATCAAGACGTGTTAGAAGCTTCTGCGAAAGCATATATTAATGCGATAAATAGAGTATTTTACCTACAAAAATATAAGAATACTGATGAAGAAGTGACGATGAAATAACAGCTTAACAAGAGAAAACGATCGTATGCCCTCTAAATAAACCAATAAGTTAACAATGATAATTTGAGATTGGAGGAATAAAAAGTGAAAAAGAAAATTACCGTTTTACCCGGAGATGGAATTGGTCCAGAAGTTTCTAGAGGGGCAGTAGAAATATTAAAAGCTGTAGGAGAGCGATTTAATCATCAATTTGACTTTATATATAGCTTAATTGGTGGAGCAGCGATTGAACAAACAGGTAGCCCGTTACCAGATAAGACGTTAAATGATTGCAAACAAAGTGATGCTGTATTGTTAGGTGCTGTTGGAGGACCGCAATGGGATCAAAATCCACCTGAACTTCGTCCTGAAAAGGGCTTATTACAAATTCGTAAAGAATTGGAGTTATATGCAAATTTACGACCTGTTTCATTTAACCCTAGTTTAATTGAGTCGTCACCAATAAAAGAGAATATAATTACAGGTGTTGATTTACTCATCGTACGAGAGCTTACAGGAGGATTGTATTTTGGAAAACCAAGTGCTCGAACGATAGACAGAGGAGAAGAATCTGTCGTAGATACACTTTATTATAAACGAAAAGAAATGAAGAGAATATTAGTCACAGCATTTGAATTGGCTAAGAACCGTCGGAGCAAAGTTACTTCTGTTGATAAAGCAAATGTACTTGAGTCTAGTCGCATGTGGAGAGAAGTGGCTGAGGAGGTAGCGCAAGATTTTCCAAATGTTCAATTAGAGCATATGTTGGTCGATAACGCAGCGATGCAATTAATAAAAAATCCAACACAGTTTGATGTCATTGTAACTGAAAATATGTTTGGTGATATATTAAGTGATGAAGCATCAATGTTGACTGGGTCTTTGGGAATGCTTCCATCGGCAAGTTTGTCAACTACAGGTCCATGCCTGTATGAACCAATACATGGGTCAGCACCAGATATAGCAGGGCAAAATAAAGCGAATCCGGTAGCAATGATATTGTCTGCTGCTATGATGCTGAGAAATTCCTTTCAAATGGATGAAGAAGCAAAAGCAATTGAAAATGCTGTGAATCAAGTGCTTGCTGCTGGACATCGTACTCCTGATGTTGTACAAGAAGGAAAAAGAGCGGTTAAAACAGAGGAAATGGTTGAACGTATTAAAGCAGCTGTACTAGACCATGCTGCAATATCAAACATTATGTCAATATACGCGTAAATCATAGGCAGACATTAATAGGAAACCCTTGCACACCCACTAGATAGGTCTAAAGACCTATCTAGTGGAAACTTATATAGGGTCTTTACACGAATAATGTTTGATTAACATTTGACAATATTGAGAGGTGAATTTATTCGTGGAACCAAAAAATATTATAGAAAAAATATGGGAAAAAAATATCGTATATCAAGAAGAAGGCAAGCCTGATTTATTGTATATAGACCTTCATCTCGTTCATGAAGTTACTTCTCCACAAGCATTTGAAGGGTTACGTTTAAATAATCGGAAAGTAAGACGCCCAGATTTAACATTTGCAACGATGGATCATAATGTACCTACATTCAATCGCTACATCATCCAAGATGAAGTAGCACAAAACCAAATGACTGCTCTTGAAAAAAATTGTGAAGAATTTGGCATTTATTTGGCGGATTTAAACAGTCCTGATCAAGGTATTGTTCACGTTATAGGTCCTCAATTAGGTCTCACACAGCCTGGGAAAACAATCGTATGTGGTGATAGCCATACATCGACTCATGGAGCATTTGGAGCGTTAGCATTCGGTATTGGAACTAGTGAAGTTGAGCACGTATTGGCAACTCAAACATTATGGCAACATCGACCTAAAACATTAAAAATTAATATAAATGGTAAGTTAGCTGCTGGTGTTTCCGCTAAAGATGTCATCTTATCTATTATCGGAGAATATGGTGTAAATGTTGGTACAGGTCATATTATTGAATTTACAGGTGATACAATCCGTAATATGTCGATGGAGGAACGGATGACCATATGTAATATGTCAATAGAAGCAGGTGCAAAAGCTGGCTTAATTAGTCCAGATAGAACAACATTTTCGTATTTAAAAGGAAAGAAGCATATTCCCAACGGTGAAGAGTATAATAGACTTGTGAAAAAATGGGAAAAATTAGCAAGTGATTCAAATGCAACCTTTGATAGAGTCATTGAAATTGACGCAAGTGAAATAGCGCCAACTGTTACATGGGGAACAACACCGGGGATGAGTGTGACGATCGAGCAAGTAATACCATCACCTCTAGACTTCGATGATGAAGCAGATCAAAGGGCTGTAGATAGTGCACTACAATATATGGGCTTACAAGCTGGTACACAAATTTCTGATGTAGAAATTCAACATGTATTTATAGGTTCATGTACAAATTCAAGGATAAGCGATCTTCGCGAAGCTGCTAAAATTGCGCAAGGTAACAAGGTGTCAAATCAGGTAAGAGCGCTAGTTGTACCAGGTTCACAAGAGGTGAAGCGTCAGGCGGAAGAGGAAGGTTTAGCAGATATTTTCATTTCAGCAGGTTTTGAATGGCGTGAATCAGGATGTAGCATGTGCTTAAGTATGAATCCAGATGTTGTACCAGAGGGAGAACGCTGTGCTTCAACATCAAATCGAAATTTTGAAGGAAGACAAGGAAAAGGTGCTAGAACTCATTTAGTTAGTCCTGCGATGGCAGCAGCAGCAGCTATATATGGTAGGTTTGTAGATATTAGAAAACTACAAAAAACTATTGTGTAACGTAGTAAGTGACATAGTAGGTAGTTGGCATTACTCACATATATTAGTTGAAGTGAGCATTCCTGAAAACTTAAAGTTAAAGGAGAGATAGGGGTATGGAACCATTTCATATTCACACTGGTAAGGTAGCAGGGTTAGATCGTGTAAATGTTGATACCGACCAAATCATACCTAAGCAGTTTTTAAAAAGAATAGAGCGAACAGGATTTGGTCAATATTTATTTTATGACTGGCGGTATCTTGATAATCATACATTAAATCCTGATTTTGAATTAAATAAACAGGAGAACGCTGGTGCAACAATACTTGTAGCAAATGAAAACTTTGGATGTGGTTCTTCTCGCGAACACGCCCCGTGGGCATTACAAGACTATGGATTTAAAGTAATTATCGCTCCATCATTTGCAGATATATTTTATGGGAATTGCTTAAAAAATGGTTTGCTCCCAATTAAATTAGATAGAGAAGATGTAAAGTATATATTATATGAAGGAAATAATTCTAACTATACTTTACAAATAGATTTAGAGAATCAAACTATATCGGATGAGAAAGGCTTTAGTAAAGGATTTCTCATTGATCAATATAGAAAAGAGTTGTTAATTAAAGGTTGGGATGAAATAGACTTGACTTTTGTTTATGAAAAACACATATCACAATATGAGATATTAAATAAGTAGAAGAGGCGCCTAGGTTCGTTCCGAGGCGCTTCTTGTTTTCTGTTCACTTACTTGATAAACTTAATAACACAAAAGTACGAAAATGGCTATAGGACGGTAAAATTGATGGCAGATATCAGAAAACAAAGTGAAAATATTCTTCCCTTCCCTAATCTAAAAGAACGACTTATTGAAAAGGGGTTCGATCAACTACAGCATAAGCAATTTCAAGAAGCACTTTTGTTGTTTGGTCAAGCAGGTGAATTAGAAAGTGACCACCCTGAAATTGAATTAGGTACTGTGTTATGCCTGTTCGAATTAAATAGATTTGAGGAAGCAAAAGAAATATGTAATAGCATGCTGCAAAAAGGAATTGGCGATTATTATCAAGTATTACAAATATATACGTCTATTCTGCTCCAGCAAGGGCATTACAATGAAATCATTACAACGATTGAGGCTATACTTCAAGAGGGGAATATCCCTTCAGAATATGCTGAAAATCTATTTAAACTTCTAGACTTCAGTAGAAAAATGAATGTCAATAATGTGGAGAATAGTAATACCGATAATATTGCTGAAGGTAGCACTTTGGATCAAATGCTCAACCAAGGCGATGATATTGAAGAACACTGGACAGCAATTCAACTTCTTCGTAATCAAAATGTTCGTCGTGAGAGACAGACAATAGAGACTTATTTTGCTAACCCTAAAAAGTCACCGCTAATTAAATCTGCTTTATTACAAGTTTTAATGGAGCAAGAAGTAGATTTTGATATAAGTATCAATAAATTTAATCGAGATATAACAATAAAGCCAACCGAGCTTTTAGATAGTAGAGAGGATCCTTTTACAAAAGAAGTTTTAACAATACTGGAAAAGAATGTTTTGAATGAAAATCCGACTTTATATGAAGTAATTAAAGAGATTTGGTTTAGACATTTGTTCATTTTATTTCCTTTATACCCGGAACCAAGGGAAGCAAATCTCTGGGCTGCAGCATTACATATAATAGCTTTGGAGATGCAGGGGTTTGATCATGACCGACATAGTATAGTATCCAAGTATAATGTAAATAATGAACAATTAATGCAAGCTTGTGAAGCCATCTATAAGATAGAGGACATTTCTTCATAATAAATACACACTACCTACATAGCTGGGAATGTTTAACTGCTAATTAATTTATATAAAAAAATTAGTTTGTGTTGAAAGCAAATTATTCTGTGTTATAATGTAGTGGTTGTATTGTAGTAAATTTGAAGCTACATATAAGTGCGCAAAAAGATAATGATATAATCAATTCGTTATCTATCATATTTGATTAATGAAGCATATAAATAGATGTTGGAGGGAATTTTTATGTCTGCAAAATGGGAAAAATCAGAAGGGAACCAAGGTGTCCTAACTGTTGAAGTAGATGCAGAAAAAGTTAATGAAGGACTAGATGCTGCGTTTAATAAAGTTGTGAAACAGGTGAACGTTCCTGGTTTCCGTAAAGGTAAAATGCCAAGAAGTCTATTCGAAAAAAGGTTCGGCGTAGAGTCTTTATATCAAGATGCTTTAGATATTTTATTACCTGAGGCATACTCAGCAGCTGTAGAGGAAACTGGAATTGAACCAGTTGATCGCCCAGATGTTGATATTGAACAAATGGAAAAAGGTAAAACACTTATTTTCACAGCCAAGGTAACAGTGAAACCGGAAGTTAAATTAGGTGAATATAAAGGCTTAGAAGTTGAAGAAATTGATGCTACTGTAACTGATGAAGATGTTGATAATGAGCTTAAGCAACTTCAAGAACGCCAAGCAGAATTAACTTTAAAAGAAGAAGGTTCTGTTGAAAACGGTGATACAGTAATCATGGATTTCGAAGGTTTTGTTAATGGTGAAGCATTCGAAGGTGGAACAGCTGAAAATTATTCATTAGAAATCGGCTCAGGTACATTTATTCCTGGTTTTGAAGATCAGTTAGCTGGTTTAGAAGCAGGTGCTGAAAAAGAAGTTGAAGTAACTTTCCCTGAAGAATACCACTCTGAAGAATTAGCTGGCAAGCCAGCAACGTTTAAGGTGAAAGTTCATGAAATAAAAGCAAAAGAACTTCCTGTCTTAGATGATGAGTTTGCAAAAGATGTTGATGATGAAGTTGAATCTTTAGAAGAATTAACAACAAAAACGAGAGAAAAATTACAAGAAACTAAAAAGCGTGAAGCAGAGGATAGCCTTAGAAATTCATTAATAGAAAAAGCTGCTGAAAATGCTGAAGTAGAAATTCCAGAAGCCATGTTTAAAACTGAGACAGATAGAATGGTTCAAGAGTTTGAACAGCGTCTACAAATGCAAGGCATGAACCTTGAGCTATACACACAATTCTCTGGTCAGGATGAAGCGGCACTCAGAGAGCAGATGAAGGAAGAAGCTGAAAAACGCGTTAAAATTAACTTAACTTTAGAAGCAATTGCTGCAGCTGAGAATTTTGATGTTACAGACGAAGAAATTGAAAAAGAACTTGAAAATATGGCAGGTATGTACAACATGCCTATAGAAGAAATTAAGAAGATGTTAGGGAATTTAGATAGCATCAAAGGAGATTTAAAAATTCGTAAATCAATTGATTTTCTTGTAGAGAATCGTAAAGATGTTGCATAATAATAAGTAAGAAGTAAAACAAGGCACGAAGTACTTCGTGCCTTGTTTTATCTAATCAGAGGAATATTGCATGCGTCTTATTTTTCCATGTATTGCTAACAATAATGTTATTTTTTTTAAATGAGTATGGGTAAAGTAATTATTAATGGCTCCTTTCTAACCATGTTGCTAATGTTCATAAGTTGGAAGAGCTCGTTTTAAAAAAGGCTCTTTCGTAAATTTGTTGCTATTATCACCAAATTAGACCCATAAGATGTGGCTCTAGATGTTAGTCATCACGTTTCAGAATAAAAGGTGCCAAGAACACTAGTTGTGTACGTGTTTATTTCTCTGTAGGAAGAAAACAATGAGAAAACTGCTTATTCATAAACGATAAGTAGGTCAATGCATTCTACTGTTATTATTTATCCGTATGAGTTATAATGTTGTATTAATAAAGATGATCAGTTGTTATACATAGTGTTGAGCGCATTATTTTTGTTAGCAAGTACATTTGTGATAAAATGCAATACATAACTTTTTTAAAATCGGTAATTTTGATTGTACTATGAGGATAACAAGAACATAGAAGGATAAGGCGCTGTTGCTTTGAACATCCTCCATAAGAAAAAATGAAATAAGGGGTGAAAATATGGGATTTAAATTTAACGAAGAAAAAGGACAATTAAAATGTTCGTTTTGCGGAAAAACCCAAGATCAGGTTCGTAAATTAGTTGCCGGTCCAGGTGTATATATATGTGATGAATGTATAGAATTATGCACTGAAATAGTTGAAGAGGAATTAGGGACTGAAGAAGAAGTAGAATTCAAAGAAGTTCCGAAACCAATTGCAATTCGCGAAATCCTTGACGAGTACGTTATTGGTCAAGATGCTGCAAAGAAATCCCTTGCGGTAGCAGTGTACAATCATTACAAGCGAATTAACTCAAATAGTAAAATTGATGATGTTGAACTTTCAAAAAGTAACATCGCAATGATAGGCCCAACTGGATCAGGTAAAACTTTGCTAGCTGAAACATTAGCAAGAATTTTAAATGTACCATTTGCTATTGCTGATGCAACATCACTTACTGAGGCTGGATATGTAGGTGAAGACGTTGAAAATATTTTGCTAAAGTTAATACAAGCAGCTGATTATGATGTTGAAAAGGCTGAAAAGGGTATCATTTATATTGACGAGATAGATAAAGTTGCTCGTAAATCGGAAAACCCTTCTATTACTCGTGATGTTTCTGGAGAAGGCGTGCAACAGGCATTGCTGAAAATTTTAGAAGGCACGATTGCTAGCGTTCCTCCTCAAGGTGGAAGGAAGCACCCACATCAAGAGTTTATTCAAATTGATACAACAAATATTTTGTTTATATGTGGTGGTGCCTTTGATGGCATTGAGCCAATTATAAAACGCCGTTTAGGAAAAAAAGTGATCGGTTTTGGTTCAGACATGAAGCAAAAAGAGCATGATCAGAAGGAGCTGTTATCAAAAGTTCTACCTGAAGACTTGCTGAAGTTTGGACTAATTCCAGAGTTTATAGGTCGATTACCTGTAATTGCAAGCTTAGAACCACTTGATGAAGATGCATTAGTAAAAATTCTTACATTACCTAAAAATGCACTCGTGAAACAGTATCAGAAAATGCTTGAGCTAGATAATGTAGAGTTAGATTTTGAAGAAGATGCTCTGATTGAAATTGCCAAAAAAGCAATTGAACGTAAAACAGGGGCTCGTGGTCTACGTTCAATTATTGAAGGTATTATGCTGGATGTTATGTTCGAGCTTCCTTCTAGAGAGGACATATCAAAGTGTATTATAACAGCAGATACTGTTATGCATAATACTCCACCAAAATTAATACTTGATGATGGTTCAGAATTAAAAGATCGAAAAACATCAGCTTAAAAATTGTCTGGAAACATAACAACCTCTAAAGGATTTTACTTACCTTTAGAGGTTTTTGGGGTTTTAATCCCAATAATATTTTAGGATAGTGGGCAGCTAATTTACCGATGAATGAACGAGATGTTCAGTTGTCAGTGACTTATTTCCATTAATTTTAATGTATGAAAAAAATGTGTTTATACAAACTTCTGCACGGAGATACTATCAATTAATGATGGATTCATACGTTCAGGAGGGAATTGATATGAGTTGGACTAGCATCGCCTTACTCGTCCAGTTATTTTTTGGTGTAATTATTGGGCTATATTTTTGGAATTTATTAAGAAATCAACGCACTCAAAAAATATCAATTGATAAAGAATCACGTAAAGAAATGGAACATTTGAGAAAACTTCGTTCTATTTCATTGACTGAGCCATTAGCCGAAAAAGTTCGGCCGTCAAGTTTTCAAGAAATTGTCGGACAAATCGATGGAATTCGTTCTTTAAAGGCTGCTTTATGTGGGCCAAACCCTCAACATGTCCTTATATATGGCCCACCTGGTGTTGGAAAGACGGCTGCGGCTAGATTAGTATTAGAAGAAGCAAAAAAAAGCACTAAATCACCATTTCACCAATCTTCGGTTTTTGTTGAACTTGACGCCACTACTGCTCGTTTTGATGAAAGGGGAATTGCTGACCCATTAATTGGCTCAGTACATGATCCAATTTATCAAGGTGCGGGGGCCATGGGGCAAGCAGGTATACCGCAACCAAAGCAAGGTGCTGTGACGAATGCCCATGGTGGTGTACTCTTTATTGACGAGATTGGAGAGCTTCACCCTATTCAAATGAATAAGCTACTAAAGGTTCTTGAGGATCGAAAAGTATTTTTGGAAAGTGCTTATTATAGTGAAGAAAATTCACAAATTCCTAATCATATTCATGATATTTTTCAAAATGGTTTACCTGCAGACTTTCGGTTAATTGGAGCAACTACTAGAACACCAAGTGAAATACCACCTGCGATTCGTTCTCGATGTTTAGAAGTGTTTTTCCGAGAGTTAGATAAAGATGAAATTAAGGTTGTAGCTAGCAATGCCGCTCAGAAAGTACAAATGGAGATAGAAGATAAAGGGTTAGGGATTTTATCAAATTATGCTAGGAATGGTCGTGAAGCGGTCAATATGGTTCAAGTTGCTGCAGGGATTGCAATTTCTGAAGAAAGAGAGAGCATATATGATGAGGATATAGAGTGGGTGATTGAGTCCTCTCAGCTTGTACCACGTTATGAAAAGAAAATCTGTGCTAATTCAAAGGTAGGTCTAGTTAATGGCTTAGCTGTATTTGGGCCAAATACAGGAGCGTTACTAGAAATTGAAGTAACGATTATTCCTGCAGAAGATCAAGGTACAATTAATATTACAGGCATTGCAGAAGAGGAAAGTATTGGAGATAGGGCTAAATCAATTAGACGAAAAAGTATGGCTAAAGGGTCTATTGAAAATGTAATTACTGTTCTTCGTTCTATGGGCGTCCCTGCATCAGATTTTGATATACACGTCAATTTTCCTGGTGGATTTCCAGTTGATGGACCTTCTGCAGGGATTGCAATGGCGACTGGTATTTATTCTTCAATTAATAAAGTGAAAGTTGATAGAACTGTAGCGATGACAGGAGAAATTAGTATTCACGGTAATGTAAAACCAATTGGTGGTGTCGTTGCGAAAGTGAAAGCTGCAAGACAAGCAGGAGCAAAAAAGGTGATCATACCATCGGAAAATATGCAAAAGCTTTTAAAAGGCATAGAAGGAATTGAGATTATTCCTGTCAATCATCTAAATGAAGTATTCGATATTGCTTTAATAAAGCCAAAGATTCATCATACTGAATCAATCATATCATCTTCAGCAAAACTACAGGAAAAAGAATCAGTTTAATGATCGATAATTGAAAAGGTTGTGTCCGTTTTGTTAATTGTTGATTTCAGTATTTAGTAAATACCACCCAAACGATGTTCGTGGTAATTTTTCTTCTCTAACAAACCTTATCTTGCTTTCCATATGGCTGTTTTCGGATTGATTGTTGCTTTTCGTACTAAGAAATAAATACGTATAAACCAAGTCTTTAATATAAAGTCACTTGCATAAATTTGTATGGTGCTGTCCTAAATTTAGTATCAAGAGGAATAAATAATAAGAAAAGAGAGTCTTTCAAATTTAGTAACAATAACAGCAGGATTTTTGAAATGAGCCATAGTATAAAGTGCCTTGTAAGTTAGACTCTTTGAACTGTGGCGCTTTTCAAAAAGCAAAAAACTCACCTTCAATAAATGCAGTGATAGTTGTTTCTATTTTACAAAGGAAAAAATGTACTATACAATAGTTCAATACAAGTATTTAGTGTTTTATATAATTGGAGGTATTTTTCCGATGGGTAAGAATAAACAAATGATCGTTCCCCTCCTGCCTCTCCGAGGAGTATTAATCTATCCGACAATGGTATTGCATCTAGATGTCGGTCGTGATAAATCTGTGAAAGCGCTCGAAAAAGCAATGATGGAAGACCGACATATTTTCTTATCATCGCAAGTAGATGTTTCGATAGAAGAACCAACGATCGATGATCTGTACGAAATGGGGACATTAACCCATGTTAAGCAAATGCTTAAGTTGCCAAATGGTACAATTCGGGTTTTAGTAGAAGGGATTAGTAGAGCTGAAATCGAAAAATATTATGATGAAGGTACTTATCACTCTGCAAAAATTAATACATATGAAGATCCGCAGGTGAAAGGCAATGAAGAAGAAGCGTTGATGAGGACAATGCTACAATTATTTGAGCAATACATAAAACTATCAAAAAAAATATCGGCAGAAACGTTTATGACCGTGTCAGATATTGAAGAGCCAGGGAGAATGGCAGATATCATTGCTTCCCATTTACCGTTAAAGATTAAAGAGAAGCAAGAGATATTGGAAACAACAGATCTTAAAGAACGTCTTCATCAAGTTATTACTATCATTAATAATGAACGTGAAGTTTTAAACTTAGAGAAAAAAATAGGACAAACTGTAAAACGGTCAATGGAACGAACACAAAAAGAGTACTATCTCCGTGAGCAAATGAAAGCAATACAAAAAGAGCTAGGAGATAAAGAAGGAAAAACTGGTGAAATTGAAAAACTAAAAAGTAAAATACATGAAGCTGGGATGCCTGACCAAGTAAAAGAAACTGCTTTAAAAGAGTTAGATAGATATGAGAAAATACCTGTTAGCTCTGCTGAGAGTGGTGTAATTAGAAATTATATCGATTGGTTAATTATGTTACCTTGGTCTGTTTCTACAGAGGATAGTTTAAATGTCAAAAAAGCTGAAAAGATCTTAAACGATGAGCATTTCGGTCTTGAAAAAGTGAAAGAACGTGTTCTTGAATACTTAGCAGTGCAACAGTTAACGGAATCGTTAAAAGGCCCAATTTTATGCCTGTCCGGTCCTCCTGGGGTAGGTAAAACATCACTGGCTAAGTCTATAGCTAAATCGTTAAATAGAAATTTTGTCCGTATTTCTCTTGGTGGTGTCCGTGATGAATCAGAGATTAGGGGTCACCGAAGAACATATGTAGGGGCGATGCCAGGTAGAATTATTCAAGGTATGAAAAAAGCATCTACTATCAATCCAGTATTTCTATTGGATGAAATTGATAAAATGTCAAGTGATTTTCGTGGGGATCCATCTTCTGCGATGCTAGAAGTACTTGATCCAGAACAAAATCATTCATTTAGTGACCACTATATTGAAGAACCATATGATCTATCTAATGTAGTATTTATTGCTACTGCTAATGATTTATCTACAATTCCAGGACCGCTTCGAGATCGAATGGAAATAATAACGATTGCTGGTTATACTGAAATTGAAAAACTGCATATTGCAAAAGACCATTTATTTCCTAAGCAGTTGAAAGAACATGGTATGAAAAAAGCAGTATTACAAATTAGAGATGATGGCTTACAGAGTGTTATAAGGTATTACACACGTGAAGCAGGCGTCCGTGGATTAGAACGTCAGCTTGCAACAATATGTAGAAAAGCAGCTAAGTTAATTGTTGCAGAAGAACGTAAAAGAGTAATCATTACTGATAAGAATATTGAAGAATTTTTAGGGAAAAAAATATTTCGTTACGGTCAAGCTGAAATAGATGACCAAGTTGGTGTGGCAACTGGGCTTGCATATACTCCTGTTGGAGGAGATACGTTATCAATAGAAGTTTCACTTTCTCCAGGTAAGGGGAAGCTTGTTTTAACAGGGAAACTTGGTGATGTAATGAAAGAATCAGCACAAGCTGCATTCAGTTACATACGATCTAGAGCAGAAGAGCTTCATATTGATCCAAATTTCCATGAAGAGAATGATATCCACATCCATGTCCCTGAAGGTGCAGTACCTAAAGATGGTCCATCAGCAGGAATTACAATGGCAACAGCACTTATTTCTGCTTTAACGGATTATCCTGTTAGTAAAGAAGTAGGTATGACTGGAGAAATTACACTTCGTGGGAGAGTGCTTCCTATAGGAGGACTAAAAGAAAAAACGTTAAGTGCTCATCGAGCTGGCTTAAGGAAAATTATTGTTCCTAAAGATAATGAAAAAGATATTGATGATATTCCAGAAAGTGTGAGAAATGATTTAACCTTCATACTCGTTTCTCATTTGGATGAAGTCTTGGAACATGCGATTTTAGGAGATACTATATGAAAGTTACAGATGCAGAAATAGTTATTAGTGCGGTGAAGCCAGAACAGTATCCAAATGCAGAGAGGTTTCCAGAATTCGCCTTAGCAGGAAGGTCAAATGTTGGTAAATCTTCCTTTATAAATAAAATGATCCATCGTAAAAATTTAGCTAGAACATCATCAAAACCAGGTAAGACACAAACCTTAAACTTTTATTTACTTAATGAGTCACTATATTTTGTTGACGTACCCGGTTATGGCTATGCAAAAGTGTCTAAGAAGGAACGGGAAGCCTGGGGTAAAATGATCGAGAAGTATCTTACTACACGTGAGCCTTTACGTGCGGTAATTTTATTGATAGATCTTCGTCATCCACCTTCAAACGATGATGTGATTATGTATGACTTTTTAAAACATTATGAAATTCCTACTATTGTAATTGCAACAAAGGCAGATAAAATACCAAAGGGTAAATGGGAAAAACACGCTAAAGTTATTCGTCAGGACCTACAACTCGACCCTAACGATCAGTTAATACTATTTTCATCTGAAACAGGCAAAGGAAAAGTAGAGGCATGGTCAGCTTTAAATAAGTTTATGTAATGATAGATAGTTGCAGTAAGCAGGGGAATATTATACTCTGCTTACTTTTTTGTGTTTAATAATGGTGTGCAATATATTGAGAAGTAAGAACGAGACAACTAGAATTTCATGGCGTCTTTACTGGTAGGAAGTGTTGAAAATAATAAAACCATTGTTAGCACAACAATGGTTACGAAGAGCGTCTGAATATATTAGCGTGTTAAATTCGAATTGCATATGCTTGAGGGAAAAAGAGACTCCTGTACTTTTCTAGTTGTCAGCACAAGGCTTCAAGGTCGTTTCGCCCTTTCACTCTAAAAGCAACAAGTGCCAAAGTGAAAGAAACTTCGCGTTTGTTCGAAGAGTCAGCATGAAGACAGACATTTGGAATTTGTGTAACATGATTGGGCATTCGCCAGCATTTTTCTAATTGTCTAGCCTTAGCCCTTTTGGAAAAATAGAATATATAAACCGATAGCAATAAGAATGAATGGCCAAAAACTTGATATACTTGATGTAGTATTTTCGAGATTGCCAATCCAATTCATAATTTCGTTATTAAATAGAAACAATAGAGCTATAAACAATAATAGTAACCCTTGAATCAAGCCTGTTTTTAATTTTGTATACTGTAATAATAATCCTATGGATATAATAAATAATAACATGACAGGATTATCTGGCCAAAAGGGTAAACTAAAGAAATTTTGAAAATGTATACCAAAGCCAAATAAAATAATTCCAGGTAATATATTGTTATATTGCTTAGTTATGTATGCGTGAGCTAGCAAGGCGGTTCCGATGATTAACAGCCAAGTAGGCCATGTGTAAAAACCTGGAGTTATTTTGATGTTTAGTTGTTGAATGAGCAAATAAATCCCAAATCCGATCAGGATTATACTAGAAAAAATGCTCTGTTTCTTCATGAAAACCTCCTTGAATTTATTAGAGCTTACTTGATAAACAAAGCTGTTTTTGATATTCTACACAATGTAGTACGTATTTAATTAATCTTAACATATGTTCATATTGTGTTCACATTTAAAAAAATGACAATATTTCATACATGTTATAATAGATATAGTTTTATGTATATGGGAGAATAGGCATATTAGGGGGTGCAAAGTTACAGTGCATATCATCGTTGTTGGGGTAAATTATAAAACAGCACCTGTCGAAATTCGTGAAAAATTGACTTTTGATGCAAATAGATTACATGAGGCAATGAAAGCTTTGCAAAAGCAAAAGAGTATTTTAGAGAATGTTATTATTTCAACATGTAATCGAACTGAAGTCTATGCTGTTGTTGATCAATTGCATACAGGTCGATACTATATAAAAGCTTTTTTAGCAGATTGGTTTAATTTAGATAAAGATGAGGTATCGCCGTATTTAACGATATTTGAAAGTGATGGTGCGATTGAACACCTATTTAATGTCGCATGTGGCCTAAAGTCGATGGTTTTAGGTGAGACACAAATATTAGGTCAGGTTCGATCAAGTTTTTTATTAGCTCAGGAGGCGCAAACGACTGGTACAATCTTCAACCAGTTATTTAAACAAGTAATCACATTAGCAAAACGTGCGCATTCGGAAACTGAAATTTCTTCAAATGCAATGTCGATCAGCTATGCTGCAGTTGAGCTTGCAAAGAAGATTTTTGGTCAGTTAACAAATAAACATGTGTTAATTTTAGGTGCAGGTAAGATGGGAGAACTAGCTGTCGAAAATCTTCATGGCAATGGTGTAAAACAAGTTACGGTTGTTAATAGAACGATGGAAAAAGCTGAATCCCTAGCCAAGCGCTTTTCAGGACAAGCTAAGTCAATGGAAGATATTCAACAAGCTTTAGTAGAAGCTGATATAATGATAAGTTCGACCGGAGCGAAGGACTATGTTATAAACAAAGCTATGATGGAACAAGTAAAAAAAATGAGAAAAGGTAGACCTATATTTATGGTCGATATTGCTGTTCCGCGAGATTTAGATCCACAGCTTGCAGCGCTTGATAATGTATTTCTATATGATATTGATGATTTAGAGGATATAGTACAAGCTAATTTAGCGGAGCGACAAAAGGCTTCAATACAAATTGAGTTAATGATTGAGTCAGAAATAGTGATGTTTAAACAATGGCTTAATACATTAGGGGTTGTACCTGTTATCTCTGCACTTAGACAACGTGCACTTGAAGTCCAAGCTGAAACGATGAGAAGCATCGATCGTAAACTACCGAACCTTTCAGAACGAGAAAGAAAAGTTATTAATAAACATACAAAGAGCATTGTTAATCAATTGCTAAAAGATCCAATCTTGGGAGCAAAAGAAATAGCTGCGGAAGATAATGCTGAAGAGTCATTACAGCTCTTTATGAAAATATTTAATATTGAAGAAGCGGTAAAGGTTGAGCTAGACAAGCAGCAGGTTCAACAACTTGCGACTGCAAAACAGCTATCTCTTCATAGTTCATAAGTGAGGAGACGAAAATGATAGATATATATATGACAAGGCTATACGAGTTTACCGTATGTATTTATGCTGTAAGTGTACTGCTATATTTTGTTGACTTTCTTCATAATAACCGGAAGGCTAATAGAGTTGCCTTCTGGTTACTTTCTATTGTTTGGTGTTTACAAACAATTTTTTTGTTTCTGAGAATGATGGAAACAGGGCGCTTTCCCATTTTGACGCTTTTTGAAGGACTCTATTTTTATGCATGGGTATTGATTACGTTATCACTTGTAATTAATCGTCTGTTACGAGTGGACTTTATTGTTTTTTTTACGAACGTTCTAGGCTTTTTTGTAATGGCCTTACATACATTCGCACCTAATCATGAAAAATCTGTCGCAGGCGCCGAGCAACTCATGTCAGAATTATTAGTGATTCATATTACAATGACCATATTGTCATATGGAGCATTTACATTATCTTTTATCTTTACAACACTGTATTTGATTCAATATAATTTGCTAAAACAAAAGAGATGGGGAAAACGCTTGCTTCGTATAGAAGACCTCACTAAATTGGATCATATGTCTTATGTGTTAAATGTAATTGGAGTACCAATGTTACTACTAGGGTTAATTTTAGGCTTGATATGGGCTTATATCCAAATTCCTAATTTTCATTGGTATGATGTGAAAGTCCTTGGCTCTTTTACGGTTTTAATTGTATACGGGGTTTATCTATATATGCGTGTGGGTAGGAATTTACAAGGGAAAACGCTTGCGACATGGAATGTGGCTTCATTTTTAGTACTTCTTATTAATTTTTTTCTATTTGGAAGTCTATCTAGATTTCATTAATAGTACTGCATTTTAAATAAAACGATAGTGGTTGCTGGAAATATAAATAACCACCTCCACTTTGCTAATGATTTAGGAGGAAATCATGCGAAAAATAATTGTAGGTTCTCGTAAAAGTAAATTAGCGTTAACTCAAACTAATTGGGTAATAGATACTTTAAAGCAATTAGGCGTTCCATTTGAGTTTGAAGTGAAAGAAATTGTTACTAAAGGTGATAAAATTCTTGATGTGACCTTATCAAAGGTTGGCGGAAAAGGGTTGTTTGTTAAAGAAATCGAACAAGCTATGCTTAATAAAGAAATTGATATGGCCGTTCATAGTATGAAGGATATGCCAGCTGTTTTACCAGAACATTTAACGATTGGCTGTATTCCAAAACGTGAGGACCCTAGAGATGTCATAATTTCAAAAGGTCACATTCCTTTTGAACAGCTTCCGAGTGGAGCAATAATTGGAACAAGTAGTTTACGAAGGGCAGCACAGCTGCTAGCACTTCGCTCCGATATAGAGATTAAATGGATTCGAGGTAATATTGATACTCGCTTAAGGAAATTAGAAAATAACGAATATGATGCAATTGTCTTAGCAGCAGCTGGGTTAGCACGTATGGGGTGGAAAGATGATGTAGTAACTGAATATCTTGAGCCAATAAGTTGTTTACCTGCTGTCGGTCAGGGCGCACTTGGAATTGAGTGTCGCATTGATGATACGGACCTTTTGAATGAACTGGCAAAATTAAATGATAAAGAAACTTCCCGAACTACTGAAGCAGAACGTACATTTCTTGATAAGATGGAAGGTGGCTGTCAAGTTCCAATTGCGGGGTATGCTCAAATTAACCAACATGATGAAATTGTATTACATGCACTCGTAGCATCACCTGATGGCGAAACAATTTTTAAAGAAACGATTACCGGAACAAACCCAGAGGAAGTAGGTATATTAGCTGCTATGAAGCTTACAAAAATGGGTGCCAAAAACCTCATTGATCAAGTGAAAGAGGAGCTTAATCAATAATGGATAATATGTTACCTCTACATAACAAAAGAATAGTTGTGACAAGAGGTAAACAGCAGGCAAAAGGCTTTGCTGAGAAAATTGTAGAACTTGGAGGTATCCCGGTAGAAATTCCGCTAATTTCTATCATCCCTGCAAATTATACACATGAAAACAAGATGGTTGTGAATAAGCTACATGAATATCAATGGCTTATTTTCTCAAGCGCAAATGGCGTACATTTCTTTTTTCAACATTTTCAGGAGCAGCTGGATTGTAACGTATTATTTCCGAAGATTGCTGTAGTAGGAAAAAGAACTTTAGAAGCATTACAACAGTATGGACACGAAGCGTCAGTTGTACCAAAACAGTTTGTACAAGAAAGTTTATTAGAGGCATTATATCCATATTTGAATTCGAGAAATCGAATTTTAAACGTTAGAGGGAATCTTTCACGTGATACGATAAAGTCTCAGTTAATTAATAGCGGATATGATGTAACGGATTTGGTCGTTTATCAAACAATTGAGAACAGCGAGAGTAAACATAAATTATATAGAATGCTCACAAATGATGACATAGATGTCATCACATTTGCGAGTTCCTCAGCTGTCAAAAACTTTGTATCATTATTAAGTGGGCATTCAATAGCCCACTACATCCGAGGCTGTATAGTCGCTTGTATCGGCCCTATAACGAAAGAAACAGCAACTAATCTTGGTATAACCGTGCATATATGTCCAAAAGAGTATACGCTTGATAGTATGCTGCAAGAGCTTGTTCGGTATTATAACCGAGTGTCAAATTAATAGGCTGTTTTCGCATTAATTGTTGCTTTTCGTACTAAGAGCCAAACACGTACACAACTAGAGTTAGTGGCATCTTTTCTTCTGTACAACAATGACTAACCATGTTAAACCACTTTTTGGTATTAATTGGATAACAATAGCAACAAAGTTTACGAAAAGAGCCTTAGAATAACATCTATAAGTGATAAGCAAATTTATTTAACTCGGACTTTTGTGAAAATCATGTGAGTATATGAAAGGAAGGATTTGTTACATGAAAGATATTAATTTTTCCCGTTATCGTAGGCTACGTCAAACAGCTAATGTCCGAAGAATGGTACGTGAAACACATTTACACGTTGAAGATTTCATTTATCCTCTATTTGTGGTAGAAGGGGAAAACCAAAAAAACCCTGTTTCATCGATGCCTGGAGTTTATCAATATTCACTTGATCGTCTTAATGAAGAAGTGGCAGAAGTTGTTGAACTTGGGATACCATCTGTCATTGTCTTCGGGGTACCTAATGAGAAAGATGATGTTGGCTCTCAAGCATATCATGACCATGGAATTGTTCAAGATGCTATACGACAACTTAAAGCATCTTTTCCTGAGCTTGTCGTTATTGCTGATACATGTCTCTGTCAATATACAGATCATGGGCATTGTGGAATTATTCAAGGTGGACAAGTTTTGAATGACCCGTCATTAAATTTACTCGTGAAAACAGCGATAAGCCAGGCAAAAGCTGGGGCTGATATTATTGCTCCTTCAAATATGATGGATGGTTTTGTAGCAGCAATTCGTCAAGGCTTAGATGAAGCGGGCTATGAGTATATTCCAATGATGTCTTATGGTGTAAAGTATGCATCTGCTTTCTATGGCCCTTTTAGAGATGCAGCTCATGGTGCGCCACAGTTTGGGGATCGTAAAACATATCAAATGGACCCAGCAAACCGTTTGGAAGCACTTCGTGAAGCTCAATCTGACGTAGAAGAAGGAGCAGACTTTCTCATAGTCAAACCAGCTCTTTCATATTTAGACATTATCAGAGATATGCAAAACAATATTAACATCCCAATTGTAGCTTATAACGTTAGCGGCGAGTATTCGATGATTAAAGCAGCAGCACAAAATGGTTGGTTGAATGAACAAGAAGTTGTTTTAGAAAAACTGACTAGTATGAAGCGAGCTGGAGTTGATCTAATCATAACTTACTTTGCTAAAGATGCAGCCCGTTGGTTAACTGAGAAGTAAACATGTTGAGAAACACTTATACGTCAGGGAATGTAGATACTTTATTACCCCTGAGTAACACCCTTGATTATTTATAGGAAGGTGTCTAATTATGCGAAGCTATCAAAAGTCAATTGAAGCGTTTGAAAAAGCACAACAACTTATGCCAGGTGGAGTGAATAGTCCTGTTCGTGCATTTAAATCTGTTGATATGAACCCGATCTTTATGAAAAAGGGGAAAGGATCAAAAATATACGATATCGACGGAAATGAATATATAGATTATGTTTTGTCATGGGGACCACTTATTCATGGACATGCAAATGAAAGAGTCGTAGAAGCAATTAAAAAAGTAACTGAAGATGGCACAAGCTTTGGAGCACCTTCATTAATTGAAAATGATCTTGCCCAGCTTGTTATTGATCGCGTACCATCCATTGAAGTAATTAGAATGGTTAGCTCAGGTACAGAGGCAACAATGAGTGCTCTTCGTTTAGCCCGAGGTTATACTTCTCGCAATAAAATAATGAAGTTTGAAGGTTGTTATCATGGACACGGAGATTCATTATTAATTAAGGCTGGATCAGGAGTTGCAACACTCGGCTTACCTGACAGTCCTGGTGTGCCAGAGGGTATTGCAAAAAATACTATTACAGTTCCTTATAACGATCTTAATAGTGTCAAATATGCTTTTGAGCAATTTGGTGATGATATTGCTGGTGTTATCGTTGAACCTGTTGCTGGTAATATGGGGGTTGTACCACCTCAGGAGGGCTTTCTAGAAGGATTAAGGGAAATTACTGAAGAGTATGGTTCATTATTAATCTTTGATGAAGTTATGTCAGGATTTAGAGTTGCGTATCATTGTGCACAAGGGTATTTTGGTGTTATCCCAGATATTACATGCCTAGGAAAAGTTATTGGCGGTGGCCTTCCAGTAGGTGCATACGGTGGAAAAGCGGAAATAATGAACCAAATCGCTCCGAGTGGACCGATTTATCAAGCTGGTACACTGTCCGGTAACCCACTTGCAATGACAGCTGGTTATGAAACATTGATCCAATTAACACCAGAATCATATGCACAATTTGAACAAAAAGCAGATCTTTTAGAGGAAGGTCTTTCAGCAGCAGCACGTAAATATGAAATTCCACATACAATCAATCGTGCTGGTTCAATGATCGGCTTCTTCTTTACAGATGAAGAAGTAACAAATTATGAAATGGCAAAAAAATCTAATTTAGCATATTTTGCAACATTTTATCAAGCTATGTCTGAACAAGGTGTCTTTTTGCCACCATCTCAGTTTGAAGGACTATTTTTATCAACAGCTCATTCACATGAAGATATTCAACATACAATTCACAGTGCGGAAAAAGCTTTTTCAAAGCTTAAATCTTAAGTAAATGAACATAGAAAAAGAAGGTGTAGATAAAGTGTACCATCAACTTTATCTACACCTTTTTCATGTTTTATCAACGTTTTATACATAAATGATCAATTTCATTCATAAATCTGTAATGTCATAGTAAAAATGGTACTTGTTTGAAAGGAGGAGTAAGGTGACACAAGAAGAGCAATCGTCGCTGCGATTTTCAATTGAAGAGTCGGTATGGTTTCAAAAGGGACAGGAAGTCTCTGAACTTTTATCAATTTCTTTAGATCCTGATATTATGATCGAAGAGCATGATCAATATATTACAATTCGTGGTTCGCTTCAGCTATCAGGTGAATACAGAATAGATGAAAATGCTGTACATGAAGACGTCAGAGAGTTTCCTGGAAGGGTTGTTAATACTATTATTACACGAGAAGATGGTGTAAGTGAGCTAAAGCATGTTTTTCCTGTTGATATAACAATTCCGAAGACTCGAATTGATCGTATGGATGACGTGTATATTTCAATCAATTCATTTGACTATGAAATTCCTCAAACAAGGTGTTTAGAAGTGTTTGCAGATCTTTCTATAAGTGGAATATATGATCATCACCAATCTGAGGTTATAAGAGAAGGTGAGTATTATGAGGAAATCATTGAGCATGAAGAGGGACAGGAAGGGACCGAACGAGTAGAAGTAAATGATGTCGATTCAATGGGAAATTTAAAAGATGGAGAAGATGTGGTGCATGTTGGAATTGAAGAAGACTTGTATGATCCATTCGAAGTTGAAGTCAGAAAACAAGTAGAAGAAGATGTTTTAGATTCAGCAAAAAGTGCTGAAAGTAATGTACCAAATGTAGATGTATATAGTCCTCAGGTTGAATTAAAAGGTAGAGAAGAAACTGATTTAGTATTGAACTTTGAAAGGCACAGTGAAGAACGTAATGAGGTTCAAACAAAGGAAATAAAGGTCAGAGAAGAAGCGATGATAGGGGACGAATCAGAAGCAAAACGTGATGAGAATGCACTATATTTAACCAAGATATTTGGCAAAGAGGAGCATGAAAGCGATTTTTCACAAGTGAAAATGTGTTTTGTTCAACAAGGTGATTCCGTACAATCCATATCAGAAAGATATGATGTATCTGTTCAACAGCTTTTACGAGTAAATCATCTCGAACAAGAACATGACATTTATGAAGGTCAAATATTATATATACCTATCTACATCGATAGCAAAGTTTAGTAATTAACATGACTACGAAAAATGAGGGTCATGATAAAACAGCAACAGTATTAAATTATCATAGTCCTATCCTAGCTAAATATGGAATAATACCCGATCAGGTTGAGCAGATTGGAAAGAAGCTTGTCAAAGCACATTCCAAGTCAGGAACGTTCGCATTGAAGAGATTGGATGGTAAATATAAAGACGGTTCATTTATTAAGACAATGCAATCTTTATTCGAACGTGGATTTACGAATATTATTCCTATTTATCGAACTAACAATGGAAACTTTCTTGTACACTTCGACAATAATTGTTTTTATTTAATGCCATGGTTTCAACATGAAAATCGTCAAGGTTTCTTTCAGCAAATGATGCGAGAATTAGCGAGACTTCATTATATGACATCGAAGGACATAGTGTATACGAATAATCAAATAGCAAAATCATATAATGATATAAAAGCATCATGGAGAACTCAAAGGGTCTTTTTGGAAAGGTATATGGAAGTGTGTGAAAGTAAATGGTATATGTCACCATTTGAATTGCAGTTTGTTACGTATTTTCACGAAATCATGCAAGCTATTCATTTTGCTGAACGAAATCTAGATCAATGGTTTGAAAGGACCAAACAAAAAAAGCATTCTCGAGTTTCAATCGTACACGGGAATGTTTCACCTGAACACGTCGTAAGCAACGATAAAGGAAAAGGTTATTTTATTAACTTTGAAAGGTCATCTATCGCTTCTCCTGTATATGATCTAGTTACATTAATACACCGGACATTAAAAACGTACCCAGTGAATAACCATGAATGTGTCGAGTGGATTCAGCATTATCAACAATTTAACTCATTAAAGGAAGAAGAACGTTTTTTGCTATACAGTTACGGTTCATATCCTCAACAATTATATAATATTGTTCGAAAACATTTAGCAAGTTCAACAAATAACAATGAGCTTCAGAGTACTGAACAATTACTACGGGCATATTGGCAAATGAAAAACATTGAGTTTGTTATAATGCAGTTAATTGACGGAGAAAAAATGACTAGTGACGAATAAAAAGAATCCCATATATAACATATCATATGTTGTATATGGGATTTTTTATATCCAATTGAATTCAAATGCTACTGCAATAACGACTAACAAAGCAAGTATAAACACATCAAACGTAGTTGGAAAAAAGATGGTACGAAGTAATTGAAAGACCGCAATAGGAATGATCATTTGTCCACAAATATCGCGAAGCTGACGCGCCCATGGTGGAAGTGAAAAAGGTGTGTATTTCCGTCTCATCGTTAGCCTCCTTACATTTAAATAAGCTAGTGATTTTCACAGCTACACTTTTCTTATGGCTGTTTTCGAATTTTTAGTTGTTTTTCGTGCTAACATATAACTATGCAAACAACTAGGATTTAATGGACATATTAGTATTGTAAATCACAAGAGTATTTCGGAAATTTCAACAAAGTTTATGAAAAGAGCCTTTCGTATAGATTAGGTTTTAGGGAATTGTATCGGTTTAAAGAGGAGAAAACACTTGGAGCAATCAGTAGTATAATTTAAGTCCATGATCACCTCAACTGAAAACAGCCTTTACAATAAATACTCGTAAATAAACATATATTAAAGTATGCCATCATCAATGAAATAGTGCATTCACCCATCTAATTTGCTAACTAATGAATAACTTTAAAAAAAATTGGTTAAGATGATTGACGACAAAAACAATTTTTCGGTAGTATATAGAATATAAATATGATACTATTGACAAACATATAAGAGATGCGTTCATGTTCATTGAACAATATCTAAATGCGTAGACAGGGAAGAGTACAATAGGTAGCTCCTTCAGAGAGAGAAATTTATAGCTGAGAAATTTCTTAGGATCGCTATTATTCGAAAGTCACCCTTAAGCTGCTTCTTTGAAAGATCGATGTGTCAATTAGAAGAAGCCGGATGCAACCGTTATTTGTTTAAGCGCTTAAACTTCATTGTGTAATAATGTAGTTTAAGAATTAAGGTGGAACCGCGGAAAATAAACTCCTTTCGTCCTTTTTTGGATGGAGGAGTTTTTATTTTTTAGTTAGGTTTTGCTTTTCGCAATTGATTGGCGTTTTTCGAACGTTGCTATTTTAATTTTCTTAAGTTATTAGTCAGGAGGAACTAACATGGAAACAAATGAACAAATGCTATCGACAAAATACGATCCAAATAAAGTTGAAAAAAATCGATATAAGTTTTGGCTTGAAGGAAAATATTTTGAGGCAACTGGAGATAGTGAAAAAGAACCTTATACAATTGTAATACCTCCACCAAATGTAACAGGCAAGCTACATTTAGGTCATGCTTGGGATACAACATTACAAGATATATTGACGCGTATGAAACGCATGCAAGGGTTGGATGTTCTTTGGTTACCTGGAATGGATCACGCTGGTATTGCTACTCAAGCAAAGGTCGAAGCAAAGCTACGTGAACAAGGAACATCTAGATATGATTTAGGAAGAGAAAAATTTGTTGAGGAAACGTGGAAGTGGAAAGAGGAGTACGCTAGTCATATTCGTCAGCAGTGGTCAAAGCTTGGCTTGGGTCTAGATTATTCACGCGAGCGTTTTACACTTGATGAAGGGCTTTCTAAAGCTGTTCGTGAAGTTTTCGTAACATTGTACAAAAAAGGTCTTATTTACCGTGGAGAGTATATCATTAACTGGGACCCACAAACGAAGACAGCCCTGTCAGACATTGAAGTGATTCATAAAGATGTGCAAGGTGCATTTTATCATATGCGTTATCCATTAACGGACGGTTCAGGGCATATCGAAATTGCTACAACACGACCTGAGACGATGCTTGGAGATACTGCTATTGCAGTTCATCCAAAGGATGAGCGCTATAAGCATTTGATTGGAAAAACAGCTAAACTACCAATAATCGGAAGAGAGCTAAAGATCGTAGGTGACGACTATGTTGATATGGAGTTCGGATCTGGAGCAGTAAAAATTACTCCAGCCCATGATCCAAATGACTTCGAAATTGGTAACCGTCATAATCTTGAAAGAGTTCTTGTTATGAATGAAGACGGAACGATGAATAACAATGCTGGTAAATACCAAGGGATGGATCGCTTTGAATGTCGTAAGCAAATTGTGAAAGATTTAGAAGAGCAAGGAGTACTCTTTAAGATTGAGGAGCATATGCATTCAGTAGGTCATAGTGAACGAAGTGGAGCTGTTGTGGAGCCATATTTGTCAACACAATGGTTTGTAAAAATGCAGCCATTAGCTGATGAAGCGATCAAGTTACAGCAAACAGGTGATAAGGTGAATTTTGTTCCTGATCGCTTTGAAAAAACGTATTTACGTTGGATGGAAAATATTCGTGATTGGTGTATTTCTCGTCAATTGTGGTGGGGACACCGTATTCCTGCTTGGTACCATAAGGAGACAGGTGAAGTGTATGTAGATCATGAACCACCAACTGACGTTGAAAATTGGGAACAAGACACTGATGTATTAGATACTTGGTTCAGTTCAGCGCTTTGGCCATTTTCAACGATGGGATGGCCTGAAGAATCTTCATTGGATTACAATCGTTATTATCCATCGAATGTTCTCGTTACTGGTTATGATATTATTTTCTTCTGGGTGTCAAGAATGATATTCCAAGCTCTCGAGTTTACTGAGAAACGTCCTTTTGATGATGTATTAATACATGGACTTGTACGTGCTTCGGATGGAAGAAAAATGAGTAAATCTTTAGGAAATGGTGTAGATCCAATGGATGTCATCGACCAATATGGTGCTGATTCCTTACGTTACTTCCTGGCAACAGGTAGCTCTCCAGGTCAAGATTTACGTTATAGCACGGAGAAGGTTGAAGCTACTTGGAACTTTGCTAATAAAATATGGAATGCATCGCGATTCGTAATAATGAATTTAGATGGCCTTAAGTATGAAGAAATAGACTTAACAGGAGAGAAGTCAGTAGCAGATCAATGGATATTAACAAGACTTAATGAGACAATTGAAAAGGTTACTACTTTAGCAGATAAATATGAATTTGGTGAAGTTGGTCGTGTGTTATACAACTTCATTTGGGATGATTTCTGTGATTGGTATATAGAAATGGCTAAGCTCCCATTATATGGGGATGATGTCAAGGCAAAGAAATCGACACGAAGTGTATTGGCATATGTGTTAGATAATACTCTACGCTTATTACATCCGTTTATGCCTTTTATTACCGAGGAAATTTGGCAAAATCTACCTCATGAAGGTGACTCAATAACAGTTGCTAAGTGGCCGCAGGTTCGTTCAGAACTTTCAAACGAACAAGCTGCAAATGATATGCACTTACTCGTTGATATTATTCGATCAGTCCGCAATGTTCGAGCTGAAGTGAATACACCAATGAGTAAGAAGATTAAGCTCCACATTAATGCAAAAGATGAGAATGTAGCTACTCGTCTAGAAGACAATCGTTCATATATCGATAGATTCTGTAATCCAAGTGAATTAATGATCGGTGTAGGATTACAACCACCTGCAAAGTCTATGACAGCGGTAGTAACGGGTGCAGAATTAATTCTACCACTTGAAGGCTTAATTAATATTGAAGAAGAAGTACAACGTCTGCAAAAAGAATTGGAAAAGCTGAATAAAGAAGTAGACCGTGTACAAAAGAAATTAAGTAATGAAGGTTTCGTCAACAAAGCTCCAGAAAAAGTAATTGCTGAAGAACGTGCAAAGGAACAGGATTATGTTGAAAAACGTGAAACAGTTCGTGCTCGTATCGCGGAACTGAAAGGATAATACATTAATAAAGAGCGGATTCATGTGAAAGGCATGATGAATGAGGAGCATTTTCTAAAGATTATTCAAAATTCATTTGTAGACAAATGAATGATGGATAGACTAAAATATAACACGAACCTGAGAGGGTTCGTGTTTTTTGAATATAACAAAGCTGCAGTGTTTGCGACGGATAGTCAAAGAGCTGCACTTTTCTATAATCTAGATCCTTTAGTCCTAGATATGATTTCGGCATTAAAATAAGCTTTTAATAGATCACACAGAGCTTTAGATTGGCAGGGAATATTAGAGGGGCAAGAGCTTCACGTTAATTGTTACTAAGGAGGAGTTTTTATGGTAGTTACATATAAGGAAGCTATAGATTGGATTCATTCACGACTTCGTTTAGGTATGAAGCCAGGACTAAAAAGAATGGAGTGGATGATGGAGCGTTTGGCTCATCCTGAACAACATATTAAAACAATTCATGTTGCTGGGACAAATGGTAAAGGTTCGACGGTATGTTATTTGCGAACAATTTTACAAGAGGCAAGCTACAACATAGGTACTTTTACATCACCTTACATTGAACAATTTAATGAACGTATTAGCATCAATGGTGTTCCAATTCATGATGAGGAAATCGTAAGTTTAGTTAATGAGATTAAACCGTTAGCAGAACAGTTAGAACATACTGAGTTAGGTTCGCCTACCGAATTTGAAGTAATCACTGCGATGGCATTAGTTTATTTTGCAAAAACAAAGCAAGTTGACCTCGTAATCTTTGAAACAGGCCTAGGAGGTAGGTTAGATTCTACGAATGTTATTGACCCATTGTTTTCCATTATTACGAACATCGGGTTTGATCATACTGCTATTCTTGGCGAGACAGTTGAAGAAATTGCATATGAAAAAAGTGGAATTATAAAGCCAGACTCACCAGTGATTACTTCGGTTGAACAGGAAGAAGCCTTACAAGTCATTTTAGCAAAAGCACAGTCTACAAATTCTCAAGTATATCAATATAACCTCGATTTTACTATTGCTAATTATCAATCAACAAAAAGCGGTGAATCATTCTCAATTAAGACTCCTTTTTTAACAATAAATGATCTCAACTCTAAGATGAAAGGTGCTCATCAAGTGAAAAATGCGGCTCTAGCAATTATGGCAGCCGTATATTTGAAAACACATTTTTCAATGACCATAGAAGAAGTCCATATTCGCGATGGAATAAAGGCCGCATTTTGGGCTGGTCGTTTTGAAACGCTAATGGCAGAACCGATGGTTATCATTGATGGTGCACATAACCCAGAGGGAGTTCAAGCCTTATGTAAAACGCTTAACGATCACTTTAACGATAAGAAGATACATATCATATTTTCTGCATTAGCAGATAAACACATTGGAGATATGCTTAACCCTTTAGCTGATATTGCTGAACGACTTACATGTACTTCGTTCGATTTTCCTAGGTCTTTATCAGCAAGAGAATTGTATGATCAATGTAGTAGAAGTAATAAGGATTACGAGGAAGATTGGAAAGTAGTTATAAATGAAAAGCTTAACTCCATCCCTAAAGATGACGTTCTTATTATCACAGGTTCACTATATTTTATATCAGAAGTACGATTACATATATTAGGATGTTTGTCGTAGTATTTTCATATTACATATGACTTTTGTCTGAAAATTTGGTAAAATATAGACGATAAAAGATTAAATATGAAATATGTGGTAGAGGAGGACGATATTTGAAATCTAAAAACATATTATGGGTATATTGGGCTATATATACACCTTTAGTTTTATACTTAGTATTTTCAAATACGAGTCCTTTATTATATGAGAATGCTCAGGATATTCTTTTATTTTTAATATTAATGATTATTGTTTGCTTTTTTCCTATTATTGTTAATGAAACGCCGATATTTTTTGGCCAAGCTGTGTTATTAGCTGTGTTTTTATCGTTTGGGTTATTTGTTGAGATGGTATTAATGCAGCTTTCTATCGTCGTACTTCTATTAAGGTTACGTATTAGCAAGAGCGAATTATATCGTTACCCATTAAATTCAATCATGTTCGTATCAATTTCTATCATAGGAGGCCTAGTATATTATAGCCTAGGAGGCGCTCATGGTGCTGAAATAGTCAATTTAACTCAGTCAGCCATACCAATAATAGGTTATTTGGTAACTATTTTTATTTCAAACCAACTGTTTTTAGCAATAATTGATTATGTAAAATTCAAAAGAAAAATGAAAAAGTCACTGTTAAGTCGAGACATGCTATGGGAAGTTATAACCACTTGTATTCTTATCCCTTTTGGACTTATTTTATTTTTATTATATGAACAACTAGGTATCCATGCATTAATTTATACAGGCTTACCATTTATATGTATCGTAACTATGATTCAACTCTATAATTCAAGTCGAAAAGTCAATGATTATTTACAACGTGCTAGTGAAATAGGTCATCAACTGGCAGAACAGCTAAAAGTAAAACAAGTAATAGATTTATTTTTAGAGAAGCTCACCATGATGTTTCCTGTAGATTTAGCATATATTTTAGATGTGGTAAATGATGATACTCTCTATTTAATTAGGTATTTTGAATGTTCTGAGGAAAAAAAGCTCACAATCCCTCCATTACAAAAATATGAAGGGATTGCTGGAGAGGTTTGGGCTTCTAAGAAACCAGTTATCTATCATTCTCGTAACAGTTGGAAATCGGTTATGAATGGCTGTTTACCACCAACGGTAGAAAGTGTTATGGCTGTCCCTGTTGTGCGAAACCAAACTGTTGTTTCTGTCATTGTTTTAGCCTCCCATAAGAAGCGGGCATATAAAAAATATCAGTTAATGCTAGTAGATTTATTAGGATCTTATTTGGCTGTAGCGATTGAAAATGCGCGTCATTACGAAGAAGCTAAGCATAAAAGTGAACATGATGGTTTAACAAAAATATATAACTATCAATATTTTGAAGTCTTATTAAGTCAAGAAATGGATGTATTATCAAAAAAAGATTGGTACAAATCGCTATCCATCATCTTAATTGATATAGACCATTTTAAAGCGGTGAACGATACTTATGGTCATCAAAGCGGAAATGAAATTCTTCGTGATACTGCTATGCTGTTAACAGAGATTGTAGGGAATGAAGGAACTGTTGCACGCTATGGAGGAGAAGAATTCATTATTCTATTACCTCTCTACGACCGTCAATCAGCGTTTTCTTTGGCGGAGGACATTCGGAAAAAGATCGCATCAAGACCATTTTATATTACTGGGAATTTATCTGATAAGAAAGTCCAACAAGTTAAAATTACTGCAAGTATAGGAATTGCTACCTCTCCTTACGATGGAGAAAATCCAATAGAGCTCATTCGTACAGCTGATAGAGCGATGTATACAGGAGCGAAGCAAGCAGGAAGAAATAAAGTAGCCGTGCTTGCACAATAATTTTCATTATAAAGGAAAATTCCATAATCGATTACTTTGTTGATTGGTGTTTATTTTAAAAATAGTAATCCTGATATTATTTCATCTATCAAATGAAGATAGTAATAAAAAAACTAGTTGTTGTACTCAGGTTTATCGGAAAATAACAACAAAGTAAACATAGAGAACCCTCCAGCCACTGTAATTAATGAGTTGTAGCTTAGCATATGAGTTCAGAAGAAACTGGTCAAAATATATGTAGATGGAGCTAATCATATGGTATATGTGTATCTATATATTTTTTTATTATCACTAATTCTCGGCTCTTTTTTCAATGTTATTGGCCTACGTGTTCCAAAGGGGGAGTCGATTGTTGCTCCTCGCTCTGCTTGTCTTAACTGCAAGAGACAGCTTACATCACTTGAGCTTATCCCTGTCTTCTCATTTATCATTCAAGGAGGGAAATGTCGTAAATGTAAATCACCTATTTCCCCTCTTTACCCTTTTGTTGAATTAATGACTGCAATTCTTATAACAATTTCCCCATTGATATTAGGTTGGTCGATGGAATTATTAGTTTGTTGGACAATGATTTCGATGTTGATGATCCTCTTTGTTTCAGATATTACTTTCATGCTAATACCAAACAAAGTCTTGTTATTTTTCACAGTTGTGTTTGTGATTGAACGCATTTTCCTTCCGTTAACACCGTGGTGGGATGCCATCATAGGCGCGCTTATTGCGTTTTGTTTACTAAGCCTTATTTCAATAATAAGCAGAGGAGGAATAGGTGGTGGAGATATTAAACTGTTTAGTCTTCTAGGGGTCGTCCTTGGCTCTAAAGGGGTGTTGTTAGCATTTTTTTGTTCAACATTATTTGGTGCTTTGTATGGGTTATTGGGGATGTTGTTAAGCAGGCTAAATCGGAAAATTCCCATTCCATTTGTCCCGTTTATTTTGCTTGGAACAATCATTAGTTATTATTTTAGTGAAATAATAATATCGTGGTATGTTAACAAGATGATTGTTATTTAATATTTATGCTCCTTTCGTGATCTTTGTTGCTATGGTTATCATGGTTTTAGAATGTAAGTCATCATTATAAAGAAGAAAGGATGCCCCGAATTCTAGTTGTGTACGTGTTAATTCCTAAATACGAAAAACAACAATCAATGTGAAAACGGGCAATATTAAATTAGAGCCAAAAAAGCAACTAAGAAATTTGACGAAAACCTTTAATATTAAGACGACAAAAGTCTTGTGTTTTTTTTGAAGCCCTATGCTACCATTGGAGCAAGCTAAGAAATGTGACACTAGGTGGTGAAAGTGTGGACGAGCAAAAAGAACAGATATCAATTAAAATTAACGGAAAAGAGCAAAATGGGGTTCAAAGAAAAAAAAAGAACCTGTCTGTCGGGAAGAAACAAGTAGCTACAACAAAAGATCAAGGTGAAGAGGAATTTTTGTGGGTATTACCTGATAAACAACAAAACAATATTGAGCATAAAGATATAGTGTCAATCGAAGACTTGCGTCATAAAGGAAATAGCGATACATCGAGGCGTAAATTAAGATTCCCTAAAATAAACCATAAATTTCCGTATTCATCAAAAAACTTTTTGATGTCCATACTATTGGCAATTGTCATTGGAATTGGGTTAGGCTTATTAATGTTACAATTAATTTCTGACGAGCAGCCAAAACAGGCACTAGAAGAAAATATGCCGTTGGAAGACTCAGTTGATTTATCAGATGCTACCAATTCGAACCAGGCTTCTAGTACTACTCAAATAGATATTTTTGAACCTCTCGTTGTACAAGTTGTTCAAGGAGGAGCTTTTTCTCAAGAATCTTCTGGACAGGAATATCAACAGCAATTATCAAGTAATGGAATCCCATCGATCCTAATAAAAAGCGCGGGCAATTATTCTTTGTTTATTGGGCTTAGCAATACACAGGCATCTATTGACTCTCTTAGTCAACTTTTTACTGATAGAGGATTAGAGACGTATAACAAGCAATTTGTCATTGAGGGTGGAACAATTACTACTAGTAATGATGAAGAAAAGAATTATATTGGACTAAGCAGACAGTTTTATGAAAGTCTTATTGAGTCATCAGCTATATTACTTTCTGGAAAGTCATTAAATGAAGAAGTGTGGAATAGTTTAGAGCAAAACTATTTGATGATTTCTCAGCTAGATTTGAATACATTGTCAACCTTAATACAGCAGCATGCTAAGGAACTAACCACAGCAGTTCAACAACTGAAAACCTATAGGCAAAACGGTGACCGTACATCCATAATGAATAGTCAGCAAGCTTTACTGAATATTCTCGTATTATACGATGAGATGATTGTGAAAAGCAGCAATTAATGCGAAAGCAGTCATCATAAAAAATAAAGTTCATATGGCTGTTAGCTAAAAGGGAATTGAGCAAAGGTCAATTACCCTTTTCAGATTTCCATCCTATGTGCTTTGTTTTCTCACTTTTGAATTTTAGGTTTTATGCTTCAGTTTATTACTTACAATTGTTTTATTATTTTTCATTCTAGCTGATAAGAGGCATATTTTTATTTTTACAAGGTCCGTTTATATGTATAAAGTAAGTGTACTTTGACTTCATGGTCCGGTATGAGCCTTCATTGCATTTCTCCTTAAGTGTTAAATCTTTATATTTATATGGAACGTTGATCGTTCACTTCCAATGATTCATAGGCAATGAGTCTACTGATTGTTGAATATATACCCTTTTTTGGACAACATTGCTCTCTAAAAGGACAAACCACACAATCCTTTGTACAGCTGCATATACTTTATATAGTTGTATATGACCATCTTGCGACCCTTTCTATTATCTATTTCCTACCTAAAAAACTGTGGAGATTAATTTCTATACTAATTAAGGAAATCCTAATTTAGTTGTCAACAGCTTTTGAAGCCACGGGCATTATTTATTCTACTTAAGATTAACTTTGTATTTCAGTGTTTAAAGTATGCTCATTTACATAATCTAAACTTGAATAAAGCACGGTGTTCAAGTTTACTAGAAAAAACACGTAGTAATTAAGAGCAGCTGAGTCGTTTTTCCTTTAATAATGATTCTAATCAAGTGATTTTTTACTGTTTTAGAGCAATTTAGTGTAATAAATAAGGGTAAATAATAAATATGATCTAAAATATACTAATATGAATTGTTAATGAGCCAATAATTTGTTACGATACTGTTGTATCTTCCAAACTGTACGAAATAAAATAAAGGGTGATAGTATGAATAACCTCATTTTAGCCTCTGGATCTCCTCGTAGAAAAGAACTTTTAGAAAACCTTCGCATACCATTTACTGTCTCTGTAAGTAATATTGAAGAAATTATTGATGCTCATTTACCACCTGAAGATGTCGTCATGTCACTTGCATACCAAAAAGCAAAGAATATCTCAAACTACAATCCAAATTCATATGTAATTGGGGCTGACACAATTGTTATAAGTAACGGTGAGTTATTAGGCAAACCACAAAATAGAGATGATGCGTTTAATACATTAACAAAACTATCTGGTTCCAAGCATCAAGTGCTAACAGGAGTAGCACTCATTTCTCCTCAATTGGAAAAGACGTTTTTTGAATCCACAGAGGTAACCTTTTGGGAATTAACTGAACAAGAAATGACTGAGTATATTGATAGTGGTGAACCATTTGATAAAGCAGGATCCTACGGTATACAGGGATTAGGTGCACTATTAGTAAAAGAGCTTAAAGGTGATTACTTTTCAGTTGTAGGTTTACCGGTAGCTAGAACTGTTCGCGAGCTAAAAAAAATCGGCTATTACCCAAAGATAACTAAATAATAATGCGTATTCTATACTAAGGGGGGGAAATATGAATGTAAGCGAAGTGATGATACGTGACTTCCCAAAAGACGAGCGCCCTAGAGAACGACTTATCACTGAAGGACCAAATTGTCTCTCTAATCATGAACTGCTAGCAATCATTTTAAGAACTGGAACGAAAAATGAATCTGTTCTTCAATTATCGAATCGGCTATTAACACACTTTGAAGGACTTCGTTTATTAAAGGACGCTTCTATAGAAGAAATTACAGAAATTAAAGGAATCGGTGTCGCAAAGGCTGTACAAATTATGGCTTCTGTGGAATTAGGCATGCGTATTGGAAGACTGCAATTTGAAGAAAGGTATGTCATTAAATCACCTAAGGACGCTGCAAGTTACGTCATGGATGACATGCGTTTTCTTACACAAGAGCATTTTGTCGTTTTATATTTAAACACTAAAAATCAAGTGATGCATAGGCAAACAGTTTTCATTGGTAGCTTAAATGCATCAATTGTCCATCCTAGAGAAGTGTTTAAAGAAGCTTTTCGCCGTTCAGCAGCTTCAATCATTTGTTCACATAATCATCCGTCCGGAGACCCGGCACCTAGTCGTGAGGATATTGAAGTAACTAAGCGACTATCAGAGTGTAGTAAGATTATAGGAATCGACTTATTAGACCATATTATAATAGGTGATAATAAATTCGTAAGCTTAAAGGAAAAAGGATATTTGTAGCACTGTTATTTTAATCGGTGGTACGATATAATATTATTTATGAGTTTTTTACTAACTCTTTTTCGTAAACTTTGTAAATAATGTTATCAAATTAGATCAACTAGTGACTATTCTACTTGATGGTCATCTCATGAAATAAGAGAAGATGGCACTTACTCTAGTTGTATATTTATTAATATGAAAACAGCAAGTTTTTTGCTGAAAGTGGCTATACAAATCACTTTTAAATGGACAAGCAAAAGTTTACTACAATAATTATATGTATTTCGTAGCAGAAAGGAAGATACAATTAATGTTTGGCATTGGTACTAGAGACCTTGGAATAGATTTAGGAACAGCAAATACAGTTGTGTATGTAAAAGGAAAAGGTATACTCGTGAGGGAACCTTCAGTAGTGGCTTTTCAAAAAGACTCTAAGCAAATAGTGGCTGTTGGTAATGAAGCTAAAAATATGATTGGACGTACACCTGGAAATGTTGTGGCAAGACGCCCGATGAAGGATGGGGTTATTGCAGATTATGAAACAACAGCAACGATGATGAAATATTATATTAAGCAAGCATTGAAAAATAAAAGTGTTTTTGCGCGTAAACCGAATGTTATGGTATGTATACCTTCTGGTGTAACTGCAGTTGAAAAGCGGGCTGTTAAGGATGCTACAAAGCAGGCTGGTGCCCGTGAAGCATACACGATTGAAGAGCCATTTGCAGCAGCTATCGGTGCAAATTTACCGGTGTGGGAGCCTACTGGTAGCATGGTTGTCGATATTGGTGGAGGTACGACGGAGGTTGCGATAATTTCTTTAGGAGGGATTGTTACTAAGCAATCCATACGTGTTGCTGGTGATGAGATGGATGAAGCGATCATTCAATATATTCGTAAATCGTTTAACTTATTAATTGGTGAGCGTACCGCAGAATTAATAAAAGTAGAGATTGGATCAGCAAGTATATCAGATGATGTCGAAGGCATGGAAATAAGAGGTCGTGACTTAGTTACAGGGTTGCCAAAAACGATAGAAATTTCTGCAGACGAAATCACTCAAGCAATGCGTGATACAGTATTTTCTATTGTAGAATCAGTAAAGAATACGTTGGAAAATACGCCTCCTGAATTAGCCGCAGATATTATGGATAGAGGAATTGTTTTGACTGGTGGAGGCGCGTTGTTAAGAAATTTAGATAAGGTTATTAGTGAAGAAACGAAAATGCCAGTTCTTATTGCAGAAAATCCACTTGATTGTGTTGCAATAGGTACTGGAAAAGCATTAGATCACATTCATTTATTCAAAAACCAAGTTAATGACTAATATGATTAACTTAAGAGGGTGCAAATCATGCCACAATTCTTCTTAAATAAACGATTAATAATATTATTAATATGTGTAATTATTTTAGTGGCATTGATTGGGTTTTCATTAAGAGACCGTGAGCAGGTAACATGGCCAGAACAGTTTATCAAAGACACCGTTGGTTGGGTACAATCCATCGTTCATCAGCCCGCACAATATGTTGCGGGCTTCTTTGAAAATGTGAATGACTTAAAAAATACATACGAAGAGAACAAAATGTTAAAGGCCAGGCTGGAAGAATACGTTGCGTTAAAAGACAAGTATCAAATTCTTGAACAAGATTATGAAGAGCTTAGTGCTATATTAGAAAAAACAACAAGTCTTACAGATTATACTCCAATTCAAGCGACGGTTATTGGTAGAAATCCTGATCAATGGTATCAGAATATATATATAAATAAAGGTGAAAAACACGGTGTGAAAGTCGATATGGCAGTCATTACCTCAAAAGGCTTAATAGGAAAAGTGAAGCAGACTTCACAATTTAAATCAACCATTCAACTGTTAAGTGATACGAATCAAAATAGAATAAATCGGGTTGCTGCAGTTGTTCTAGGTGAGGATGAAGAAAGCAATGTAGATGGTGTTATTGAAGGCTATGATGATGAACGTGAGGCACTATTATTAAAACTTAAGAAAGCTACGAATATCGAAGTGAAGGTGGACCAAGACGTCATTACATCTGGGTTAGGTGGCGTTTTTCCTAGTGGGTTGCCAATCGGTAAAGTAATAGATGTAGTGCCAGATGAATCTGGGTTATTACAATTAGCGTATGTTAAACCAGAAGCGAATTTTTCAGCAATCGATCACGTCATCGTACTAGAACGGACTATGACACCAGTAGATATCGAGGGGGAAGAATAATGCGACGTTTTTACCTTCCTCTTTTCGCTACTTTCTTATTTATTGCTGAAAGTACGATCATAGACATATTTCCACCTGAACGGTTTTTTAAAGATTTCATTTATGTTCCAAGGTTTTCGTTAATTATGTTTATCTTTATTACAGTTTATCGTGATAAATTAATCGGTATTATATATGCAGCAATATTTGGATTGTTATATGATGTAGTATATACAGAAGTGATTGGAATATATATGTTTTCGTATCCTGTTGCTGCATATTTAGTTTTTAAGCTTATGAAGTTTCTCCAATCTAATTTAGTTATTGTATCAGTTATATGTCTTTTTATGATTTCTTTCATAGAATATTATGTATATGGACTATATGCACTAATTACAAGTACACAAATGTCAATAAATGATTTTAGTATGAATCGATTATATCCGACTATCGTGTTAAATAGTATATTTCTAGTTATTTTTTCTTATCCTTTAAAAAGACACTTAACAAAAGTGTCAGAAGATGGTAGAAAGGGCTAGCCTTAGCTAAATACATATGTTAATTAACTGATTTTTTGACAATCATCTTAGAGGAAATATTCAACCTTTGTCGAAATATATATTCATTGAGGTGAACGACGTGAATAAGCATAAACAACAATTGGTTACGATAAAAGGAACGAAAGAAGGATTGACGTTACATCTCGATGATACATGCTCATTCCAAAGCTTGTTACAAGAGCTAGAAGAAAAGCTATCGCTAACATTTCAAGGGGATGAGGAAGGTCCTTTCATAGCTGTTCATTTGCAGATTGGTAATCGTTTTCTAACAAATGAACAAGAAGAACAAATTCGTGTGCTCATTCGTTCAAAGAAGCAACTTGTTGTAGATTCAATAGAGGGGAATGTAATTTCCAAAGAGGAAGCATTAACGTGGAAACGAGAAACAGAGGTTGTTCCTGTATGTAAAATAATACGTTCAGGACAAGTATTGCATGTACAAGGTGATTTACTACTTATTGGTGACGTGAATCCGGGTGGGAAGGTTGTAGCTGGCGGTAATATTTTTGTTTTAGGTGCTCTGCGTGGAGTTGCCCATGCGGGTGCGAATAACGATAAACAATCCGTAATTGCTGCATCAGTAATGAAACCTTCACAATTGAAAATCTGTAATATTATTAGCCGAGCACCGGAATATGATGATGATAGTTCACATGGTATGGAATGTGCTTATATAAATGATGATAACAAAATAATAGTAGATCGTTTACAACTGCTAACTCATATTAGACCTATATTAACGCGGTTGGAAAGGGGAATGTGACAGTGGGAGATGCTATAGTCATAACATCAGGAAAAGGTGGAGTAGGCAAAACAACAACATCTGCTAATCTAGGAACCGCTTTAGCGCTAGCAGGAAAACGTGTGTGTTTAGTAGATACAGATATTGGCCTTAGAAATTTAGATGTCGTAATGGGTCTAGAAAATCGAATTATATTTGATTTAGTAGATGTAGTAGAAGGTCGTTGTACAAAGATTAATCAAGCCTTAGTAAAAGATAAGCGGTTTGATGATAATTTATACTTACTTCCTGCAGCACAAACAAGTGATAAAACGGCTGTAACCCCTGATCAAATGAAAAAACTAGTTTCCGAAATTAGACAGGATTTTGATTATGTACTTATCGATTGCCCCGCAGGGATCGAACAAGGATACAGAAATGCTGTCGCGGGAGCGAATAAGGCAATTGTCGTAACAACACCAGAGAAATCAGCTGTTCGAGATGCGGATCGTATTATAGGTTTACTTGAAAAAGAAGAGGACATAGAACCACCAAAACTAATAATTAATAGAATACGTAATAAAATGGTAAAAGACGGGGATATGCTAGACGTGGATGATGTTGTAGCTCATCTTTCAATTGATTTGATCGGTATCGTAGCAGACGATGATGAGGTAATTAAAGCATCCAACGAAGGTGAGCCGATTGCTATGAATCCAAAGAATATAGCTGGTGTTGCTTATAGAAATATTGCACGAAGGGTGTTAGGCGAATCTGTTCCTCTCCAATCTTTAGACATTGGGGAGAAGGGTATGTTTTCAAAAATTAAAAAATTCTTTGGCGTGAAAGTATAAATAGGATAGAGCAGGTTTGTATCATTTCTCAATCAAGTATATATAATATGGCTTCTGATTAGTTTCCTATTAATCAGAGGTCTTTTTCTTATGGGTCTTTTCATAAATTTAGTTGCTACTAACTTTGAATAAACAATCGATCCAAAAACACCAGTCTTATTATGGAAGTTTAGCAATCTCTCGATTATATGATTTGTTGTATAGTGATTATATATATTTAGGCTCTTTTCAAAAAATTGTAACTGCATTTCAAAATTTGAAGTGATTAGGCTGTTTTATATGAACTTGATAATCATTAGAAAAGAGAACATGCAGTAACGGTTGTGTCATTCGTGTTTAGCTCCTAGTTTGAAAAATAACAATTAATAAAAAAATCCTTTAGTTTCTAACATTGTAGCCGACCACTTCTATCTGTGTAGTATTTTTAAATGAGGTTGAATAGAAGACACACGATCCAAATAAATAAATAAATATAGTTACAACGACTTTTTTCACCATCTCCTAATGGATTTTTTGTTCTAATCAATCCGGACAAGTCATAAAATGGTACAAACAATTGATTAAAGAGATCGTTCAAAAAGTTTGGGATGAAGGACTGTAGAATTAACTTGAACAGGGTGTTCTTAATCCGTATGCTCCATAGAACATTGCGGGTTTATGTGGGGATCCAATACATTTGCTGTAGTGTAAATGGCATTACGGATGCCTCGATGCTTCCGAGATTTGTTTCAGAGAAGTTAATTCCTTGATACGAAGCAGCAGAATTTTTTCTCAGTGCAGTAGTTTCATTCCGGTGCTCGTAGCTAAGCCGTCTTGTTATTCTTCGCTCTTTTTGAACATGCTCTTAAAGGGGAATGGTGTGAGATAAATGGGACATCATCGTGCTGATGAAATTAGAAAACGTATTGCAAAAAGAAAAAAAGATAGAGGGATACGCCCACCTCGCGATCAACCCTCAACGGAAATGTTTCGTGATGAACATCATAAAGTACCAATGCCCAACTCTTCATTTCAAAATGAATCTAATGATATTCATCCACTATTTCAAAAAGAAAAATTTATGTTTAAAGTATTATTTTCTATATGTCTAGTGTTAATTGTAGCAATTATGTTTAAAAACGAATCAGATACATTTAAATCGGGTAGGGATTTTGTTACCCGAACATTTCAGCAAGAATTTCAATTTGCTTCTGTCTCAGCATGGTATGAAGATATATTCGGAAAACCGATTGCTCTCCTTCCTGAACGCAATATTGCAGGAGAGGATAAAACTGAATTTTCCGATTTTGAGTATGCAGTCCCTGCATCAGGAAAAGTACTACAAGGTTTTGAGACGGATGGACAGGGTATTGTTATTGAGACAGTAAGCAAAACAGAAGTTGAGTCGATGGACGATGGGTGGGTATCCTTCGCTGGAAAGAAGGAAGGTCTTGGTAAAACAGTGATCGTACAACATGCAAATAAAACAGAAACGTGGTATGGAAATTTGCAGTCAATCTCAACTGAAATGTTTAAATTTATTGAAAAAGGTGAAGTGATTGGTGATGTGATGGAAGATAGTGATCAAACAAAGGGAACATATTATTTTGCAATTAAAAAAGGTACCGAATTTATTGATCCGATACAGGTGATCTCATTTGAATAACATTATTGTATTGTTATCAAAAGTATACATTCACCCATTGCTTTGGTTTTTGATAGGGATCGGCATTATAACCGGACATGTAAGGGAACTTATCATGCTCTTTCTTATCGTTTTTGTTCACGAAATGGGTCATGTGCTTGCGGCTCATTTTTTTTCATGGCGTATTAAACGCATTGCTTTGTTGCCTTTTGGTGGAGTAGCTGAGGTAGATGAACATGGGAACCGACCAATAAAGCAAGAGTTAATTGTGATTTTAGCAGGACCACTTCAACATATATGGCTATTGGGAGTTGGCTATCTCCTATACACTACGTCGTTGTTGTCAGAAGACAGCTTTCAATTATTTGTAAATCAAAATTTAGTGATCTTGTCTTTAAATTTACTTCCTATTTGGCCGCTAGATGGGGGGAAATTATTATTTGTAATACTATCTTTAAAACAACCTTTTAGCAATGCACATAAGAGGACACTCTCCTGCTCGTTCATACTAATTCTTGTAATGGTCGTAATATTTCTAATTATCTATCCGTTTCAATTAAATCTATGGATGATCATTGGCTTCTTAGCTTACTCTCTCATTATTGAATGGCGCCAACGTCATTATGTGTTTATGAGATTTTTGCTAGAGAGATATTATGGCAAACAAGATTCTGTTCAGCAGTTAAAGTCTATAATTGTTGATGATGTAGAACAAATTCATCATGTTTTACTAAAGTTTCAAAGGGGTTATAAACATTCTATTATTGTTCAACGTGGAGAGAAGGAAAATGCTTCTCTAGATGAGAACGAATTATTACATGCGTATTTTTCTGAAAAGCTAGTGACACAACCAATTGGTGATTTGCTGTATGAGTACTAATTATAATTTATGGGAATTATTTTTGGCACGCTAGGCTTTTTAGCATCTAAAATCTTCTAACGATGTTCTCGTAACATTCTTTTTTTTTTGCCCAAATCATGTTTTAAATGTTTGTCATGGAATAAAGAAGAAAAGATCATCGTTTTAACCTGTAGTACTATAGCCTATTTTTAATAGCAAAAAAAGCGAAGATGATCATTGAAACTTTGTTGCTAATGAGATTAATTTAGAACAGCAATAACTAAATTTTATGCAATTGACCTCATTTTAAATGAGAAAAGATGCCACGAATCCTTAAGTTTATGCTTATTTTATTTCTTAGTATGAAGAGCAATAATCAATGCTAAAGGAGCCAAGATAGTCTTCATTCACTCTCTGGATTGGTCGGAGCTTGCACTTATCTTGTGTGTGGCGGTAAAATATAAAAATATCGATCGTTCACGAAATGAGGCATTGAATATTGGAAAAAAAAGTGATTATTAACGCAACGAGCTTACAAAAAAGAATGGCGATAGTTGAAGATAATAAGCTCGTTGAATATCATATTGAGCAACCTAATAATCATGAGGTTGTAGGGAATATCTACCTAGGTCGAGTTACTGATGTTCATCCTGGTATACAAGCAGCTTTTGTAGATTATGGAGCTGAGAAGAAAGGGTTTATACACCGAGATCAACTGTTAAGCTATCATTTGTCGCCTTTATCAGTAAAGGAAAAACAACAAAAATCGATATCAAGTTTTATCCATCAAGGTGAAACAATACTCGTCCAAGGAATTAAAGAAGAAATCGGTAATAAAGGTGCGAAGTTAAGCGGTATCATTGAGATACCTGGTCGTTACGTTATATATTTACCATTTGGTAATTATGTTGCAGTTTCGAAAAAAATTGATGATAATATAAAGCGAACTTATTTACAAAGCTTAGGTGAAGATTGGTGCGAAGAAAATGAAGGAGTTATTTTTAGAACAGCTTCTATAGAGATTGATGAAGAGGTTATCATTCAAGAGTTAATGTTTTTAAAGGAACGTTTTCAGCAACTTCAACGTAGACAGCAAATGGCTAAGGCACCTTATCTTTTACATCATGGTAATCATTTTGTTGATAAGATATTTAGAGAAATTCCTCAATCAACAATTAAAGAAGTCATCGTAGATGAACTGAACTATTATAAGGAAATAAAAACAAGATTTAACGGTAGTAAAAAAGAAGCTACACCAAGCGTTTCATTGTATACGAATAAAATAAATATTTTTTCTGCTTTCCATATAGACCATGAAATAGACAAATTGCTAAAAAAAATTGTTTGGTTAGATAATGGAGGGTATATCATTATTGAGCAAACAGAAGCATTAACAGTAATTGATGTGAATTCTGGTAAATATTTAGGGAAATCTGCGATTCGTGATACTATTGTACGTATAAATAAGTTAGCTGCAATAGAAATAGCAAGACAACTTCGATTACGTGATATCGGAGGAATTATTTTAATTGATTTTATTGATATGAAAACCGAAGAAGATAAAAGACAAGTTAGTCATGTACTTACAAAAGAAATGGCTAAAGATAGGACAAGAACTAACATCTTTGGATATACACGTTTAGGTATTCTAGAAATGTCACGTAAAAAAGTACGAGATAGTATACCAATACAATTAACAGCATCTTGTGAGAAATGTGATGGTATAGGTAGGGTGCTTTCAAATGAAGAAATTGCATATAAACTTGATCGTGAAATGATGGAATTTCGTCAAACAGATGTTGAAGCAATATGGATAGAGACAACAGAAAGCATTAAAAAGATATTTTGCGGTCATAATGATGAGCATCTTACTAGGTTAGAAACGATGTTACGGCTATCTATCTTTTTAACAACAACATCTAAGAAAACAGACGCATTTTATGAAATAAAGCAAATGGGTACATATGCAGATATTCTTGAAAAAGTAAATAAGTCGAAAGTAGAAAACACTTATTGACAGTAAACATTTTTCTATGCTATCATTTTATTTGTGTTTGTTTGTAGCACCGTGCTACAACCGCTCAGATCAGGTACATAAATAAGTGTTCGATGCTTTCGAAACGCCTGAATACTGGCGAGTCTTAGTTTATTAAGGAGGTGCAAGTATGTACGCAATTATTGAAACTGGTGGAAAACAACTTAAAGTTGAAGAAGGTCAAGAGCTTTATATTGAAAAGCTAAACGTGGCTGATGGTGAAACTGTTACTTTTGATAAGGTTTTATTCGTAGGTGGAGACAATGTTAAAGTTGGAAGTCCTACTGTAGCTGGTGCAACTGTAACAGCAAAAGTTGAAAAACATGGCCGTCAAAAGAAAATTGTCATTTTCAAATATAAACCTAAGAAAAACGTGCGTAAAAAGCAAGGTCATCGTCAACCTTATACAAAAATTGTTATTGAAAAAATCAACGCATAATCTAGGTGTACTATGATAAATGTTAAGATTGACCGCGCAAATGATGGGACGATACAATCATTTACGATGAGTGGTCATGCGTATCAAGCTGCGCATGGTAAAGATATTGTTTGTGCTGGTGCCTCAGCTGTTTCAATTGGTACTATTAATGCTATTTATGCATTAACAAATACCGAGCCAATCATTCAACAACAAGATGGCTACCTTTACTGTGAAGTACCATCTAACATTGACAAAGTTGTAGCTGATAAAATTCAGTTGTTGCTTGAAGGAATGCTCGTTTCTTTGAAATCCATTGAACAAGAGTATGGGGATTACATCAAAATTACTAAACAATAATAATTAAAATCAAATAGGAGGTGAATATCATGTTAAGATTAGACCTTCAATTTTTTGCATCTAAAAAAGGTGTAGGTAGTACAAAAAACGGACGTGATTCAATCTCGAAACGTTTAGGTGCTAAACGTGCTGATGGTCAAACAGTTACAGGTGGATCAATTTTATATCGTCAACGCGGTACAAAAATTTATCCAGGTGTCAACGTTGGCCGTGGCGGGGATGATACATTATACGCAAAAGTTGACGGCGTGGTACGTTTTGAACGGTTAGGTCGTGACCGCAAACAAGTTAGTGTGTACCCTGTTGCTCAAGAAGCGTAACATTTAAACAAACTCTAACCATTATGGTTAGAGTTTTCTTCATTTTTATATATTAACCACTATTTTGTGTCATTAGGAGTGGAAATATGAAAAAACAGTTGGATATCGTTGAGTTATTGCGACACTCGCGTCATGATTGGCTGAATAAGCTACAATTAATAAAAGGAAATATAGAACTAAATAACCTTGATAGAGTAAAAGAAATTATTGAAGAAATGGTGTTTGAAGCTGAGTATGAAGCCAAGCTTTCTAACTTAAAATTACCTTCCTTAGCAGCATATTTAATGACTTATAATTGGGAAAGCCATAAAGTATTCATTGAATATGAGGTGCTTGGGGAAGTCCAAGATTTATCAAAATACGATCGAAGTATGATAAATTGGACAAAAAGTTTGATAGAGCTTTTAGAAAATTCAGTTCACCCAAATGGAAATCACCATTTAAATATTTCAATCGATATACGTAACAACGATGTCCGTTTCTTTTTTGACTTTCGTGGCATAATATCAGAAACAGATAAAATAACTTTGTGGGTAAAAAATAACAATAGTGAAGAACAAATATCTATTACTGATTACGATTTACATACCACTGAAATGTCGCTAGAAGTATCTTTACTTTGATGTGACCTAAGATTTTTTGAATATATAGCTTTAGCGTCAATCTCCTCGCTTCTATTCGTCATACGATCTTGAAGGCAAAAAACGTCTTCATTGACTTTAGTGGATGTTGAGGATGATAAGGCGCATCCGCTTTTCTAAATGCTAGCTCCAGGTGCTTCTGCCCGAGATCGGGGTGTGCCCAGAAGGTAAATGACAACCTTTCGACTGAACGGTTATACATGTTGCCGATAGGCCAGCGCCTTGCGCTTTTCTTAATTACTAAGATCGGAGGAAGAGATATGTTTGTCGATCAAGTCAAAATATATGTTAAAGGTGGCGATGGTGGAAATGGAATGGTCGCCTTTCGACGTGAAAAATATGTACCAAAAGGCGGTCCAGCAGGTGGTGATGGAGGCAAAGGTGCTGACGTAATATTTCAGGTAGATGAGGGTCTAAGAACTTTGATGGATTTCCGCTACAAAAGACATTTTAAAGCATCCCGTGGAGAACACGGAATGTCAAAGAGTATGCACGGTAAAAACGCTGATTCACTAGTTGTTAAAGTGCCTCCAGGAACTGTTGTACTCGACGATGATACCAAAGAGGTATTAGCTGATTTAACAATCCATGAGCAAAGCGCTGTCATTGCGAAAGGTGGACGTGGTGGAAGAGGGAATATACGTTTTGCAACACCTGCCAATCCTGCACCAGAAATTGCTGAAAATGGTGAACCAGGTCAAGAACGCTATGTTACGATGGAGTTGAAAGTACTAGCTGATGTAGGATTAGTAGGTTTTCCAAGCGTTGGTAAGTCAACATTGCTTTCAACAGTTTCTGCAGCGAAGCCAAAAATAGCTGAATACCATTTCACAACGATTGTTCCAAATTTAGGTGTGGTAGAAACTGAAGATAGTCGTAGCTTTGTGATGGCAGATTTACCAGGGCTTATTGAAGGAGCACATCAAGGTGTTGGACTAGGTCATCAATTTTTACGTCACATTGAAAGAACAAAAGTAATTGTTCATGTTATAGATATGTCTGGTATGGAAGGCCGAGATCCATTTGATGATTATCAGGTCATTAATGAAGAATTACGTGAATATAACTTACGTTTAACAGAACGACCACAAATCATCGTTGCAAATAAAATGGATATGCCTGATGCAGAAGAAAACTTACAGCAGTTTAAAGACAAGCTTATGAGTGACGATGTGAAAATTTTTCCTGTATCTGCAGTAACAAGACAAGGCTTGCGTGACCTATTGTTTGAAATTGCTGATTTGGTTGAAAAAACACCAGAGTTTCTTTTATATGATGAAAGTGATGATCAAGAAGAAAGTCAAAGCGTTCTGTATAAACATATTAAAGAAACACCTAACTTCCAAATATCGCGTGAAAGTGATGGTTCGTTTGTAGTATATGGTAATAATGTAGAAAAATTATTTAAAATGACTGATTTCTCTAGAGATGAATCTGTACGACGTTTTTCTCGTCAGCTACGAGGTATGGGGATTGACGATGCACTACGCCAACAGGGAGCAAAGGATGGAGACCTTGTTAAGATACTTGAATTCGAGTTTGAATTTATAGATTAAATCTAAATAAATTATATGATCAATTTATAAATCTAACCGCTTTGAAACCTTTGAGGACTTTAGAAAAATATAAATTGAGGGGGGCTTGGGGCAAAGTGGGAGATAAGTTTTATTTAGTTCGAGAAGATGCACTGCCAGAGTCAATGAAAAAAGTACTCGAGGCGAAAGAACTAA
>NZ_JAEUFG010000006.1:0-15500 GCF_018588585.1 Bacillus sp. SM2101 | reverse complement strand
ATTGCTGAAGCTTGTTTCGGCAGCAAAATGTAACATATTAACGATCCATCAAACAATACCTGTTCATGGAAAAGCAAATGTTACTTTATCCCTCGATACAGCTGGAATGACTGAAGAAATTAATACATTACTTTCGAAGCTAAACCGTTTAGAGTTTGTTTTGAATGTTGAAGTATTGAGTTCAGGTGCATAAAACCAGTTGGGCTTATAGACACGTATTTCATATGTACAACACATTAAAGACTACTTAATATAAATTTATATATATAATAGGAGAGGGGATACTTGTGGTACTGTCAATTGGCTATTTAGGACCAAAAGCGTCATTTACAGACCTAGCAGTTTCTAAGCTTTTTTCACCTGTAGAAAGAATACCGTTTCACACGATACCAGAGTGTATCGACGCAGTAAGTCATGGTGACGTAGAATTAAGTGTAGTACCTCTAGAAAATGCATTAGAGGGATCTGTCAATTTAACCGTTGATTATCTAATTCATGAACAAACTGTTCCAATAGTAGGTGAAATAGTAGCTCCCATAAAGCAGCATTTAATGGTACATCCAGATCATCAAAAAGAATGGCAAGCTGTTGAACGAGTATTTTCACACTCTCACGCTATTGCACAGTGCCATAAATTCTTGCATAAGCATTTAAAAGGTGTTACACATGACTACACTACTTCTACTAGTGCAGCTGCAAAGTATGTTAGGGAGCACAAAGGTGAAAAAGTAGCTGCGATTGCTAATGAATTAGCTGCATTGGAATATGGATTATCGATCGTCCGTGAAAACATTCATGATTATCAAAATAATCACACAAGGTTTGTCGTGTTGCATAAAGGTAATAAACAACTTCATACTAGTAAAAAAGTTTCAGGCTATAAAACCACCTTAATGATCTCTCTGCCATTAGATGATCAATCTGGTGCACTACACCAAGTCCTTTCAGCTTTTGCATGGAGGAAATTGAACTTATCAAAAATAGAATCTAGACCAATGAAGACCGGTCTAGGCAATTATTTTTTTCTTATTGATATAGAAAAAGAAATGGATGATGTGCTAATACCAGGTGCAATTGCTGAACTGGAAGCTCTAGGTTGCTCTGTAAACATATTAGGAAGCTATCCATACTTTCATATTTAAGCAGTTAAGGATGCATTATTCTTTAGACATAGTCTTTCAAATAGTTACAAGATGTGAAAAATATGCTATAAAAATGTAAGTATGTGTGAGTATAAAAACACCAATCGAAGTGAAAAAATGGCGCCATAATCTACCAAGTCCCAGCTTATCATAGACTTAAGCACCTTCCACATTTGAAGCTGTCTAGCTTCAGACGTTTTCGGCTCTGTCACTTCACTAAAAAATGTAAAGGCAGAGAACGCCTTTACATTTTTTTGCTTCTAGCTGTCGCCGATGAGCAAGCACCTTCCGCTATTCAAACTGTCTAGCTATAGCGCCTATCCCCTCGAGGTCACTTCAGCAAAAAAGTAAAGGCAAAAGACACCTTTACATTTTTTTGCTTCCAGTGCTTGTCGGTGATGACCGAGGCACTTCCGCTTTTCAAGCTGTCTAGCTAGAGGTGCTAACGGCTCGAGGTCATAAGTCAATCCAACAAGAAGGTTAAAAAACAACCTTCTAGTTCGATCGTCTTATGCTTGTCGCCAATGAGCAAGCACCTTCCGCTTTTCTTTGTTACTAGGCTAAGAATTCAGCTTTTTTTAACGCTTCACAGGCTGCGTCAAGTTTAGTTATATCATTAGCCTCTAATGTATGCATATGAATACCATCAGTTAGTTCAGAGAGCAATGGAGCATTCGTCGTAGTTAATTTTTTGAGAAATTGTTTGACCTCATTTCGATTACTAACCATGACAGATGCAGTTAAATCACCATATACCGGGTGTTCAATTGTCACATCTTTTACTGTAACACCAAGATCAACAAGTAACGTGAGTTCTCTTTCTGTTTGTTCAGGGGTGTGACGACAAACAACAATTCGGGAATATAGTTGTTTTTGTTGTTGCTGTACATATAAATATCCTTGACTAGTTGCCAAAATTGGTTCATGTCGTGCTTTTAATAAAGAAATATCTTGTACAATGACCTGCCTACTTACTTTTGTCCGTCTTGAGAGTTCTCCTCCAGTAACTGGACCATGACTTTCTTTTAGCCACTTTAATATAAGATTCCTTCTCGTTTCACCAAATATTTTCTGTTCGTTACCCATTTTATACCTCCTTATTAACTGTTTTTTTGAAACTGTTGATCAAGTTTGTCTAAAACTGAGATGAATTTATTAATATCAGAAATTGTTGTGTATTTTCCGAAAGATAACCGTACGTATTGTTTGGCTTCCTCTTTGGATTTTCCTATGGCAAGCATAGTTTTTGAAGGCTCTTGCATACCAACTTTACATGCACTTCCAGTAGATATAGCGATGCCGAAACGGTTACATTCAAGCATAGTATATTGACCTTCAATACCTTCAATAATGATAGCAACGATATGCTGTAGCTGATCTTGAGGATGACCAATAACTTCGACAGTTCTGTTAAGTGCATGTAATTCAGAAATCAGGCTTTGTCTTAATGTAGCAAAATGATCGATATCATTATCTATATTACGACAGGATATTTGTGCAGCAGCAACAAATGAAGCAATTCCTGGTACGTTTATAGTGCCAGGCCTAAAGCCATTCTCGTGAGTTGAATGAGGATATTGTGCTCTCCATTCTACTCCAGGGTGAATATATACTGCCCCAACACCTTTTGGTCCATATATTTTGTGACTTGAGATAGAAATACTATCAAGGTTAAATTTCTGTACATCAATTGGAATCTTTCCAAATGTTTGAATGCAGTCACTATGAAAAAGAACATGATGTTCTTTTAGTAGTGCCCCTATTTTTGCTAAGGGTTGAACCGTTCCAATTTCTGAATTAGCATGTTGAATAGAGGCTAAAATTGTATTTGGTGTTATTTCACTTTTCAATTGTTTTAAATCTATTTGACCGTGTTGATTAACTGTTAAGTATGTTACGTTAAACCCTTCTAACTCCAATTGTCGGAATACGTTTAATACAGATGAATGCTCAACTTCAGTAGTAATAAGATGATTGCCTTTATGGCGATGAGCTTCTATAAGTGATTTGATGGCAAGAAAGTTACTCTCTGTACCTCCACTAGTAAAAAAAATACCATTCTTCTTACCATTAAACAATTTTCCTAATTCAGCTCTACAAGCCTCTAAGACTTCATTTGACCTACTACCATAATCATGTAAACTATTAGCATTTCCAAAAATGTTTGTAGATGTATGCTCATAAACCTGCATTGCTTCACTACATATAGGTGTTGTAGCAGCATAGTCTAGATAAATCATCATTTGCACCTCTTTATGAAAAAAAGTAAATATCTCTTGTCTTTAGTTTAAATATATGTCAATATAGGTGTCAAGACAGTTGTAATCTAGGGGGCGGAAATATGCCTAAAGTAGATGTAATTATTATTGGTAGTGGCATATCGGCATTAGTTGCTGCAGAACGTTTATGTAAGCATAAAAATGTGATAGTTATCACAAAGTCCACGAAACATGATAATAATTCATCTTTAGCACAAGGCGGGGTTGCTTGTGTAGTTGATGAAAATGATCATTGGATGGCACATTATTATGATACAGTTATAGCCGGACGTAATCATAATAATGAGCATTCTGTTAAGCTTCTTGTTCAACAAGGACCTTTTTATATACAACAATTGATTGAAAATGGTATGCAGTTTGATAGAAGCGCTAGTAATCATCTGCAACTTGGTAAAGAAGGGGCTCATCGAGCATCGCGAATCCTTCACGCTGGGGGAGATGCTACAGGAAGACGACTGATGACCTATTTACACAATCGGATTAAAGATAAAGTTACCATCATTGAGGATGAGATGGCTATAGATTTACTCGTGACCAATGATGTGTGCACTGGAGTTATCACTAGAGATAGCAAAGGCCAAACAACGAAATATTATGCTGTACACACGGTGCTAGCAACAGGTGGCTGCGGTGGGATGTACAGTAGAACTTCGAATAATGATTCTGTTACTGGCGACGGCTTAGCGATGGCATTTCGTGCAGGTGCGCAGCTCGTTGATTTAGAATTTATTCAGTTTCATCCAACGATGTTATATGCGGATGGGATTGTAGGTGGTCTAGTATCTGAAGCTGTACGTGGTGAAGGGGCTACATTGGTCACAAAAGAAGGCAGAAAAATAATGGAAGGTGTACATGAGTTAGGCGATCTTGCACCTCGAGATGTTGTTTCACGAGTCATCTACTCGGAAATGAATAAAGGTGAAGAAATATTTTTAGATATATCCACAATTGATAATTTTAATAAGAGATTTCCAACAATAACCAAACTCTGTCAAGAACAGCAAATAGATCTTAACGATAAATTTATTCCAGTCGTACCAGGAGCTCATTTCCTTATGGGGGGCATAAGGACAGACCATCAAGGTAAAACGTCTATTAAAGGCTTATATGCTGTAGGTGAAACAGCTTGTACAGGAGTACATGGTGCTAATCGATTAGCAAGTAATTCATTGTTAGAAGGAATTGTATTTTCACAGCTCTTATCGGACTATATTTTACAATCAAACTTAAATTTAAAAAATATTAACCATCTAAAAAAACGAGACCAAATTGGACAGTATTCAACGGATCTTCCTACTAAGCAACAAATACAAGCTGTGATGATGCAAAATGTAGGTATTGTTCGAGATGAAAACAGCTTGTTTGATGCAAAAACATGGTTTGAACAATATCTAATGAATGATAAAAAATATGTTGATTTATCTCAATTGACTAATGAACAAGTTACCATCATTAATATGGTGACGGTAGGTTGGTTAATTTCATCATCAGCTCTGTTAAGAACAGAAAGTCGAGGAGGACATTATCGTACTGATTATCCGAGTGAAGATGATCTAGGTTGGTTAGGAGAAGAAATAATTAGACATAAATATGAAGCATCTACTTATGCAGTAAGTAACAGGAGATGACAGTATGAACAAAATTAAGTTACGGAAAGACATTGAGCAATTTTTTTTAGAAGACATTGGTGAGAGAGATGTAACATCTGAAACAATCTTTCCTACTCATCAACAAGGCATAGCAAAAATGATAGCTAAAGGTGATGGGCTTTTTTGCGGAGAAGACATTATTAAAGAGGGCTATCAAATACTTGATTCCAATATTGCTGTAGAGACACATAAGACCGATGGTGATATAGTAGCTGCTGGTGATGTTATTGCAACCATTGAAGGCTCGATACAAAATATTCTCATTGGTGAGCGTGTGATATTAAACTTAATACAACGGATGAGCGGCATTGCAACACTCACTAATGAAGTAGTTAAGCAATTAAACAGTGATCATACGAGGATATGCGATACAAGAAAAACGACACCAGGATTACGTATGTTTGAAAAATATGCTGTTTCTTGTGGAGGTGGATATAATCATCGTATAGGTCTTTATGATGGTGTAATGATTAAAGATAATCATATAGCCTTTTGTGGATCAATTACAAAGGCTGTAACAGCCGTTAGACAGCAAGTAGGTCATATGGTAAAAATTGAGGTAGAAACGGAGACTGAAGAACAAGTAATAGAAGCAGTGAAAGCAAAGGCTGATGTTATTATGTTTGATAATTGTACGCCGGAAGCAATTAAAAAATATGTTTCTTTAGTGCCCACAAGTATAATTACAGAAGCATCAGGAGGAATCAATCTTGAAAGCTTACCGTTATACAGAGATACTGGTGTAGATTATATATCCTTAGGAATGCTTACACATTCTGTCAAGGCTTTAGATATTAGCATGAGAGTTAAATAACAGGAAGGGGAGAACTGAAATTGAACGTACTAGATTTAATTCAAAGTGAAAAACATCAAGGATTGCCTGAGCGATATCGAGAATTATCAACAGAAGAAATGGTCAGACGTGTGTCGGAAATAAAGGAGAATTTCGGTAATAAGTTGTATATTCCAGGCCACCATTATCAGAAAGATGAAGTTATTCAATTCGCAGACACGACAGGTGATTCACTCCAACTAGCACAAGTTTCAGCTGCAAATAAAGAAGCTGAATATATTGTGTTTTGTGGAGTGCATTTTATGGCTGAAACAGCAGATATATTGACCGACCACAATCAAAAAGTAATCTTGCCAGATATGCGCGCAGGATGCTCGATGGCAGATATGGCAAACCTTGAACAAACTGAGCGCGGTTTTAGCAAGATGAAAGCCGAATTTGGGGATACAATTTTACCTTTAACATATGTCAATTCAACAGCTGAAATTAAGGCATTTGTTGGAAGAAACGGTGGTGCTACGGTCACATCTTCAAATGCGAAAAAAATGCTTGAATGGGCATTTACACAAAAAGAAAGAATTTTATTTTTGCCTGACCAGCACTTAGGAAGAAATACTGCCTACGATTTAGGAATTCCTTTAGAACAAATGGCTGTTTGGAATCCAATCTCTGATAGCTTCGAATATGAAGGTGACTTAGAAGATGTAAAGGTGATTTTATGGAAAGGGCATTGTTCTGTCCATGAAAATTTCACTGTTGAGAATATTAAAGAAATACGCGCCACTAAACCTGATATGAATATTATTGTTCACCCTGAATGTAGTCGTGAAGTTGTTGAATTATCAGATGATGCAGGCTCAACTAAATATATTATAGAAACAATTTCTAAAGCGGAAGCTGGAAGTAAGTGGGCAATCGGCACAGAGATGAACTTAGTTAATCGCATAATTAACGATCATCCTGATAAAGAAATTATATCGTTAAATCCGGCAATGTGTCCTTGTTTAACTATGAATCGTATAGATTTACCGCATCTACTTTGGGCATTAGAAGAGCTTGAAAAGGGCAATGTTCATAATCAAATTATTGTCCCAGAACAAGTTGCAGAAGATTCATTGAAGGCGTTAGAAAGAATGCTTGCAAGGGCATGATATAAGTTAAATCACGCTTTATAAACTATGTCGCAACTCAAGAAATAGTTAATATAGATATTGTTATTAATTTCCTTTCTTAATTAGGAAAACATGTCAATGACTTTAGCATTGTATGTAGAATTATTTCTTTGAATGAAGGCTTATATTCAATGCGCAAACAGCCTTTATTAAATATGAATTAATAAGAAGACTCCTGGTATGTTCTCAGGAGTTTTTTTGTAGCTGTTATACATAATTTAAGTTCATACAGCATATGTTTTGGTGAAGAATAGTGGCAAAATGCCTAAGTTCACATACACTGTAAAGACTGATTTGTGAGGAGGGAGCCTAATAGTGAAAATCCACATTGTCCAAAAAGGTGATACATTATGGAAAATTGCTCAAAAATATGGAGTTGATTTTACAGAATTAAAAAATATGAATACACAATTAAGTAACCCGGATATGATTTTGCCTGGGATGAAAATTAAAGTACCTACTGGGAATGTTCATGTAAAAAAAGAAGCGGCTATTAACAATAATGTAAAAAAAGAAGCAAAAGTAAACGTAGTATCGAATGTCGAAGCTGAAGTGGAAGAGCCAATTATTAATCAGCCACAAAAACCTTTGCCTGTCATGGCAGAAGAGAAAAAGGAAGAAGTTAAACCGGTAGAAAAAACTCAGAACAAAGCATTAATGGCGGAAGAAAACAAAGTACCATATGTTCCTCCAATGAAGCAAAAGCATACACCCTACTATCCTGAAATAGATGTGAATAACTATTATACAATGAATATGCCGATTGTAAATCAACAACCTGCAGTTGCACCTGCACCTGAATATCCAGAAAAGCCTAGTAATGTTTTACCTGGTATGATGAAACCGGAAGAGGTAGAAGCTGAAGATGTGATGGAGGAGAAAATAGAAATGCCAAAGATGCCACCAATGCCACAATATTACCCACCTACACCACAATATGTCGCTCCAGCATACGGATATCAGCCAACACCACCTCCTAACTTTTATCCACAAGCAGTAAGCCCGATGATGATGCCAGAAATGGAAGAAGAAACAATGAAAGCTAATGTTATGCCTATGGAAGAAGAAATGGTAATGAAGCAAAACCAAAATATCGCACCTATATCAAATGTAATGCCTAGTGTTGAGAAACCTCCAATGGGGGTCTCACCAGCAAACGCACCACAAGCACCATATATGATGCAACCTGCACCATATTGTGTACCGATTACACCTATTCAGCCAGGGTACGGATTTGGCTATGAACCTTATTCAATGCAACCTGCACCGGAGGGAGTATCTCCTGAAGCGCTAAGCCCAGATGAAGAAATAGATAATAAGGAAAGTGTGATGTCTTATGAAAATGCGCCTACCATTCCAGAGCAAGCAGGGGTAATGCCATACGCTAATCAACAACCTTATGGTGTTAACCCAATGGTGCAACCACAGGCATATAATAATCATCAATCACACCATAGGGTGGCACCATATCAGTATTATTATCCATCAGCTCCACCGTATCAACCTGTTTATCCAATGCCACATTACGATAATGAAGACAATTAAAGCAAATGTCATACTTACTTTCTTTGGTGTCAATTATAAGCCAACAGCAAGATGAGTAATATATAAACTTGTTGTTGGCTTGGCTTATGATGTAATTCAAAAGTCTTGAACATTTGAGAAAAGAATCGGAACCTATGCTTTTTGTTTTGTATGAGGGAGTATAATTATGCGGATAAATGATGAAAACAACAAATTGTACATTTATCAATGAGGGGGCATAAAGCCTTCTTTTTTTAGTTAGCATACGATTGACTGTTACTTACCGTAAACCATATATTTGTTACAATCGTAGCAACTTGCTGTTAAAGACTATGACACTGTATATGCAAAGTTGTTACTTTTTAGAATAGAGCAGTTACAACTAATGAGCTCAATACCCGTGCTCGTCTTCGAATGACTACGTGATATGCAGTAGTAAATAATTACAACTATTTAGTGTGAAATGCGCGAGTTGCTATGCACCAAATGCAGGCTTATTGGTAAACTGATGAAAATGAGATTACCGATAAATATATATAATGCGAAGCAATTTCTGAAAAAAGATCGTCAAATTCATCGCTCTTATTAAAAATGAGAGCTTGCGGCTGCCTCTCCAAAACTGTAAGCAGTTACCGTCGGAGTTTTAGTATAACCTTCATGCTTAAATGCCAACATAATGATGAACATCAATCTTTTTTAGATGATGTTCACACATGATGACGCACAGAATGGTATGGGGGGATAAACGTTGCGGAAATCTGTATTTTCGATATCAGGATCGCTATTACTTGTTGGAGTGCTAGCAGCTTGTAATACAACTGCTAAAGAAGAAGCACTTGAATATAACGAACGGACAAGGCCAATTGGATATTATTCAAATGAAAATATAAACCATAATCGGTATAACCAAAATACTGGTAATGCTTATATGATGAATGATAATGATGGTGCGATAACAGAATTTATGGATAGAAACGTTACAAATAACAAAAGGAATATTGCTTATAAAAAAAGTACAAATTATAACAATGCTCCAATGCGTTTTCCAGCAACAGTTAACCGCGAGCCACTTGCAGATCAATCAGGGTATAATTACCATGGACACTTAAATAACTTAACAACACCGGCAAGGTCATCATATTACACCAATTATGAAGGAAGACTTGCTGAAGATATTTCACGAAAAGCAGAAACTATTCCAAATGTAAGGGCAGCACGTACGTTAGTTCGTGGAAATGATGTTATTGTTGCCTGTGATACTACAGGAAATCAAAGAGAAGTTATTAATGATGTCCAGCGATCAATCGGTACACTTGCTAATGGAAAAAATGTGAAGGTTGTAACAGATACGGGAACACTTTCATTAATTCGTCAAATAGATAACGATATCCGAAACGGTGGACCTCGAGAAACAATTAATAAATCAATTAACGATTTGTTTGAAGGTTCAATAAACACACGTATGAGATAAAAAAGTACAAGAGGGTCTGAACTCCCAATACATATACTATGTATATGTATTGGGTTTCTGACCCTTTTGTTTTGGATGCTATGCGGCATATTTTCAATGTAGATTAAAAATGTTATTAAATGGTCAGAATAATATTGTAGCACTTGATTTTAGAGGTGATGATAATGAGACTGTTTAGTAAAATTTTGATATCAAGTATGATTTTTTCCATTTTTGGTTTGCTAGCTTCAGTTATAGCTACAGGAAATGATATGAGATTACATTCTACGAATGACAAAAGAAATGCTGATTCGGACGTTTACGAAGTTTCTGGTCCGTTATATAAAAAGGTCATTCTTGAAAGAATCTATTTAGATGGTGAAGTAAGTGAAGAAATTGTAAATGAAACGATTTGGTCAATGGAAGACTTTTGGGCGCTATACGCTGACTGGCAACTAGTTGAACAAAATGACGAACAAATTGTTTTTATGCGCCATATTGAAGATATTTCGCCTTTATTGAAGGCAAATGGTTACTTCGGTATTAATGATAATGGTGTATTGATGATTTTTGAAGGAAAACCAGCAGGTGGGAGTCGAGTCATTCAATCTTTTTATCAAATTGATATAGGTAAACTTGAAAGTCACCAACATGAGTTATTAAAACGAGGTATTCCTGTTGAATCAAAGGATAAATATAATCAAGTCATTGAAGCGTTTAAGCACTTTCAAGCTAGTATACCATAATTGCCTGTAACAAATGGATATATTTGTAAGTTGATTAGAGAACCTTGTCACTTCTTCCCTAAAAAATGTTTTTTAACAGTGACTTCAATTAACATATTCTTTCTTGTACAAGATTTTGCTTCATTGTGAATAAAGTATGGTAAAATGATGTACAGCAAAGATGAGGAGAGAGAAAGTTGATTGAATTTGTCAAAGGGAGTATTCAATATATAAACCCAGAATATATTGTTATTGAAAATAATGGGATTGGTTATGAGATTCAAACACCAAACCCTTATGTTTTTCACGTGCAAAGTGAGGAAACTATCTATACATATCAGTACGTTCGTGAAGATGTTCTAGCTTTATACGGATTTCAAACTAGAGAAGAAAAAGCATTATTTCGCAAACTTTTACAAGTCTCTGGAATTGGTCCAAAAGGAGCACTTGCAATCTTAGCTGCTGGACAGCCAGTACAGGTTGTCCAAGCAATTGAACAAGAAGATGAAAAGTTTTTAGTGAAATTTCCAGGAGTAGGGAAAAAAACTGCTAGACAAATGATTCTTGATTTAAAAGGTAAACTTGAGGACTTAGTAGCAGTGCCAAATTTATTTTCTTCAGATGATAGTATAGAAGAACAAGAGAATGGACCACAGGCACTACTTGAAGCGATAGAAGCGCTAAAAGTTCTCGGTTATGCAGAAAGAGAAATTAATAAGGTGAAAAAACATTTACTTGAAGAACAGCTTACGACTGATCAGTATATTAAAAAAGCATTACAAAGGCTATTAACGTAGGAGGCTTGAAGCGATGGAGGAGCGCCTTGTTTGTAGTGAAGCAGATATTGATGATGTATCATTAGAGCAGAGTTTACGTCCACAAACTTTAAAGCAGTATATAGGTCAAGAAAAGGTTAAGGAGAACTTAGAAATATTTATTGAAGCAGCAAAGCAGCGTCAAGAAACATTAGATCATGTATTACTATATGGTCCACCAGGACTTGGGAAAACAACGTTAGCAACGATTATTGCTAATGAAATGAATGTGAACATTAGAACAACTTCAGGTCCTGCAATTGAACGTCCCGGTGATTTAGCAGCGATATTAACATCTTTAGAGCCTGGTGATGTTCTTTTTATTGATGAAATTCATCGTCTACCAAGAACAATAGAGGAAGTTTTATACCCAGCTATGGAAGATTTTTGCATTGATATAGTAATAGGAAAAGGAGAAAGTTCACGATCTGTTAGATTAGATCTCCCCCCATTTACTTTGGTTGGTGCAACGACGAGAGCAGGTTCATTATCAGCTCCTCTTCGTGATCGGTTCGGTGTTTTGAGTAGATTGGAATATTATAATGAAAAGCAGCTCACGACAATTGTTGAAAGGACTGCTGATATTGTCTCCGTAAATATTGACCTTCAGGCTGCAGTAGAAATAGCAAGGAGATCACGGGGAACACCAAGAATAGCAAACCGCTTACTTAGACGTGTGAGAGATTTTGCTCAAGTACGTGGTGATGGAGATATTACAAATGACAATGCTATTAAGTCGCTAGAATTATTACAAGTTGATCGATTAGGATTAGATCATATTGATCACAAACTATTAAAAGGAATAATAGAAAAATTTCGTGGAGGACCTGTGGGCCTTGAAACCATTGCGGCTACGATAGGGGAAGAAGCACAAACTATTGAAGATGTATATGAACCATATTTATTGCAAATGGGTTTTATACAACGTACTCCTAGGGGAAGAATGGTAACGAACCTCGTTTACGATCATTTCGGTATGGAGGTGCCAAACATTTGACAGGAATACCGAAAGTTGTGATGATAGTGGGTGCGGTAATTTTTATCATTGGATTTTTGATGCAATTTATTTCTTTTGGTAAATTGCCTGGTGATATGGTTATTAAAAAAGGTAACTCGACGATTTATTTTCCGATTGTAACATCAATTATTCTTAGCGTATTATTAACTCTCATACTATTTGTCATAAACCGTCTGAAATAATTCGATTCTTATCAAGTTTATAAAATTGATTGAAGATGTATTAAAAATGTATCAAACCTGAAAAAGAGAACAACACTTATGAGGTGACAGCATTGAAAGTAGACTTATTTGATTTTGATTTACCTGAACAATTAATTGCTCAAACACCGCTTGAGAATCGTGAAGCATCAAGATTAATGGTGTTAGATAAACAAACTGGTGAGATCAACAATCAACAATTTGAAAATATTATATCCTTCCTCAATGAAGGTGATTGTCTCGTCTTAAATGACACGAAAGTACTACCCGCCCGTTTATTTGGTGAAAAAGAAGATACTGGTGCGAAAATAGAAGTGTTGCTATTGAAGCAACAAAATAACGATGAATGGGAAACATTAGTTAAACCTGCAAAAAGAGTAAAAGAAGGAACCATCATTTTATTCGGCGATGGGCGATTAAAAGCGGAATGCACGCATACTAGTGAACAAGGAGGGAGAACTTTAAAGTTTACGTATGACGGTATATTTGTAGAGGTGCTAGACTCTCTAGGGGAAATGCCATTACCTCCATATATAAAAGAACAGCTTGAAGATCGTGAGCGCTATCAAACAGTATTTGCACGTGAAATAGGATCAGCTGCTGCTCCAACTGCAGGGCTCCATTTTACTGAGCAAATATTAACAAAACTTCGTAATAAAGGTGTGCACATTGCTTTTATTACACTTCATGTTGGATTAGGTACTTTTCGACCTGTAAGTGTTGAAACAATTGAAGAGCATGATATGCATGCTGAATATTATCAAATGACAGAGGGTACAGCAAAATTGTTAAATGATGTGCGAAACAGTGGAGGAAAGATCGTAGCAGTTGGGACAACTACAACTCGGACGTTAGAAACAATTGCAAGAGACAATCATGGAAAATTTACCTCTTGTAGTGGTTGGACTGATATATTTATATTCCCTGGGTACAAATTCAAGGCAATAGATGCAATGTTAACAAATTTTCATTTACCAAAATCTACACTCATTATGCTTGTTAGTGCTTTAGCAGGAAGAGAAAATATATTAAGAGCCTACAACTTGGCAGTGAAAAAAAGTTATCGCTTTTTTAGTTTTGGTGATGCAATGTTAATTAAGTAACACTGTAAATACAACTACGCTTGTGTATATAAGAAATACAGAAATACCTTATAGGAAAGGATTAATTTATGACAGCAATTACTTACGAACATATTAAAACTTGCAAACAAACAGGTGCTCGTTTAGGTAGAGTACATACTCCTCATGGCTCATTTGAAACACCTGTATTTATGCCAGTCGGAACGTTAGCAACAGTAAAAACGATGTCCCCTGAGGATTTGAAGGAAATGGGTGCTGGTATCATTCTTAGTAATACTTATCATCTTTGGTTACGTCCAGGACATGATATTGTTAAGGAAGCAGGTGGCTTACACCAATTTATGAATTGGGATAGAGCAATACTAACAGATTCAGGAGGCTTTCAAGTATTTAGCTTAAGTGACTTCAGGCGCATTGAAGAAGAAGGTGTCCATTTTCGTCATCATTTGAATGGCGATAAGCTGTTCTTGTCACCAGAAAAAGCAATGGAAATTCAAAATGCACTCGGTTCAGATATCATGATGGCTTTTGATGAATGTCCTCCATACCCTGCTGAATTTGATTATATGAAAAAATCAGTAGAGCGTACGAGCCGTTGGGCAGAGCGTTGTTTAACAGCTCACAATAGACCTCATGATCAAGGGCTGTTTGGTATTGTTCAAGGTGGAGAGTATGAGGAACTTCGTAAACAAAGTGCGGCAGACCTTGTCTCATTAGACTTTCCTGGTTATGCTGTCGGTGGTTTATCGGTTGGTGAACCAAAAGATGTTATGAATCGAGTGTTGGAATTTACAACACCATTATTGCCTTCTAATAAACCGCGATATTTAATGGGGGTAGGGTCTCCAGACGCTTTAATAGATGGTGCTATTAGGGGTATTGATATGTTTGATTGTGTGTTACCTACACGCATAGCTCGGAATGGGACCTTGATGACTAGTAAAGGGCGTCTCGTTGTGAAAAATGCAAAATATGCTCGAGACTTTAATCCTTTAGATGAGAATTGTGATTGCTATACGTGTAAAAATTATTCGCGAGCTTATATTCGACATTTGTTAAAATGTAATGAAACGTTCGGAATTAGATTAACGTCTTATCATAACCTTTATTTTCTGTTAAAATTGATGGAGCAGGTCAGACAAGCGATACGTGAGGATCGTCTTGGAGACTTCCGAGAGGAGTTTTTTGATCGCTACGGTTTCAATAAACCAAATGCCAAACAATTTTAGCTTAAGAGGTTTTGTTCATAAGGCAATGACTTTTGAGCATTTACATAAAAGGGGGTGAAAAAATGGAAGGGATTTTAAGTTTCTTGCCCTTGCTGTTAATGTTTGTAATCTTTTACTTCATTCTTATTCGACCACAACAAAAGAGGCAAAAAGCTGTTCAGCAAATGCAAAATGAACTAAAAAAAGGTGATAAAATCATCACAATAGGTGGTTTACACGCAATCGTTGATTCAATTGATGAGAACAAGATAATCCTCACAGCAGGAGATGGGGCTCGTCTTACATACGATCGTCAAGCTGTCAGAGAATTAGTATCTGAATAACGTATGTAGAGGTTGACTATATTGAACTGCCCCCTGTCTAGTAGACAGCGGAAATAATAAAAAGTCACTTAAGCGGCTTTAGCTCTATATTCCATAGGG